>JAEULC010000086.1 GCA_016792605.1 Rhodospirillales bacterium | reverse complement strand
CGGTTGCGGTCATCGCGTCTATTCCAGTTGCATCATCAGGAGGCCGAGCGCGCCCGAGACCAGGCTCTGCGGCTGGCCGTCGATCGCCAGGCGCTCGAGCGCGACCTGCTTGGTCTGGCGGTTGTTGAGCCAGGCGATCTCCACCTGACGCTTGGCGCCCGCGCGCGTCGTCTTGTCGATCTTGGCGACGACCTCGACGACGTTGGGATTGTCCTTGTAGGCGGCGGGCTTCTGGGCGCTCCAGGCGACCTGGCCGCGCGCGCCGGCGAGCTGGTTGGCGAACTGCTCGTTCGTCCCGCCCGGCCCGGCGGCGGCCTTCACCGCCTGAATGTCGGCGTCGAAGCTCTCGCCGCAGGCCGCAAGCACGAACGGCAGCGCCAGCATCGCTGCCAGCGCCGCCCGTCGTGTGGTCTTTTCAGAGGCGCGGCCCGACCGGCCGCTCTCGGATATAGCGGCCAGCGACGCCATGAACCTGTTCCTTACGCCGCCAGCGCGCCCTTGGCCTTCTCGACCAGCGCCTTGAAGGACTCCGGCTCCAGCGCGGCCAGGTCGGCCAGCACCTTGCGGTCGACCTCGATCCCCGCCTTCTTGAAGCCGGCGATCAGCTTCGAGTAGGTGAGGCCGTATTCGCGGGCGCCGGCGTTGATGCGCTGGATCCACAGGCCGCGGAAGTCGCGCTTCTTGTTGCGGCGGTCGCGATAGGCGTAGCGAAGCGCCTTCTCGACCTTCTCGAGCGCCGGACGATAGGCCTTCGACGACCGGCCGACATAGCCGGACGCGAGGTCCAGGATCTTCTTGTGGCGGGCATGAGCCGTCATGCCCCGCTTGACGCGTGCCATAGTATGTCTCTCCTAGGCTAGCGGTTGTAGGGCATGTATTTCATGACCAGAAGCTGGTCGCAGTCGCGCATCACTTCCATGCCGCGCGACTGGCGCTTCATCTTCTGGGGGCGGTTGCTCAGGCCGTGACGCTTGTTCGCGGGCTGAAACTTGACCTTGCCGGTCGCGGTGAAGCGGAAACGCTTCTTGGCGCCGCTCTTGGTCTTCATCTTGGGCATTTTTCGGTCCTTACCGTCTAGGGTTATCCGATCCATCGGACGACGAGGCATGCCCGTATGTGGAGGGATATAGGACCCTCAGAGCCAGCCGTCCGGGAGGAAGCGCGGCGTTATAGCGGCTGCCCCCCGGAAAGGCAAGCACGGACAGGCGCTTGACCATGCCCCGGCGGAACCCGCCGGCGAGGCGGAGAAAAACGCCTAACCCTCAGGAAACGTTATTATATCCGCTGTAGTGCAGCAAGGCCGACAGGCGCTCGGCGATCTCGCGCACCTGGCCCGCCACGTCGGCTGCGCCCGGGCCCTCGGGCAGGTCCAGCCGCTCTAGGTAGGGCACGCTCATGGTCGCCACGGCCTGGCCGTTGCGGTCCAGCACCGGGCTGGCGATATCGGTCACGCCGCGCACCCGGCGGCTGGGCCAGGTGAGCTGGCCCTGCGCGCGCGCCGCCTCGCCCTGGCGCAGGAGCTGGGCCGGGTCGACGTCGAGCTTGCCATGGAGCCGGATCGCGGCGGCCAGCATACGCGTGCGCTCGGCCTCGTCGCGGAAGGCCAGCAGCAGATTGCCCGAGGCGGTGTCGGTGAGGCTGCCGAGCGCCCCCACCTTGGGCCCGAAGGACAGCGCGCCCGGGCTGTCGACCTGGGCCACCACGATGATCTGTCCGTCGTGATAGGTGGCGAGGTGGCAGGACTGGTAGGCGCGGTTGGCGAGCTCACGCATCAGCGGCAGGGCAAGCGAGACCAGCGAGCGCAGCGGCTGCTGCTGGTGCGCCAGCTCGAGCATCTTCAGCGACAGGCGGTAGCGGTCGCCCGAGTCCACCTGCAGGTAGCCGCGTTGCTGCAGCGTGACGGTCATGCGGAAGATCTCGCTAACGGTGCGGCCGAGCTTCTGGGCGATGCCGGCCAGCGTCAGCCCCTCCTCCTCACGCGCCAGCACCTCGACGATGTCGAGCCCCTTCTCGAGCGCCGGCGCCGCATAGCGCGGGCCGCTGTCGGGCTTTGCCTTCACACCGCCACCAAGTCGCGGCTGGTGCGCGACAGGAGCTCGCAGCCGTCCGCCGTCACCAGCACGTTGTCGATGATCCGCGCGCCGAGGAACTCGTCGCCCAGGAACACCGGCGGCTCGATCGTCACCACCATGCCCGCGCGCAGCGTCTGCGTGTCGCCGCCGAACAGGTAGAGCGGCTCGGCCCAGGTCGGCGGAAAGCCCGGCGCCAGGCCGTAGCCCGAGAGGTGGACGCGGCCCTGCTCCATCCCCGCCGCGCCGATCACGCGCTTGGCGGCCTCGTGCGGCAGCTGCGTCGGCACCCCGTCCTTGATCGCCGCGATCATCGCGTCGCTGGCCCGGCGCACGACCTCGTAGATATCCCTCAGCCGCGGCGAGGGCTGGCCGAGGCTGAACTGCCGGCCGATCGTCGAGGTGTAGCGCCTGCAGGTCGACCCGTACTCGACATTGACGCTGTCGCCCGGCTTCAGCCGGCGCAGCGTCGGCGCGCCGTGGCTGAAGCCCGAACGCTCGCCCGAGACGATGTTGATCGGGCTGGCCGCCACGCCGCTGCCGTTCGCCATCAGCGTCTCGTAGACCGCGCCGCCCAGCTCCAGCTCGCTGCGCCGCGGCGCCAGCATGGCCTGGAACCGCGCCATCGCCAGGTCGCCGATGCGCGCGGCCTCGCGGATGTAGCGCAGCTCCGTCGGCGACTTCACCAGCTTCAGCGCATGGACCAGGTTGGTCGGCTCGGCCACCAGCGCCGGGCCCAGCAGCGCCTTGAGCGCGACGTAATGGTGCGGGTGCAGGTAGAAGCCCGGCACCTCGAGCCCGACGCGCGCCTTCAGGAGCCCGAACCGCTCCGCGAGCTTGCCGAAGGCCGCGACCGGGTCCTCGGGCTCGCGCCCGCCGTGGACGAAGATCTCGTCGACCAGCGCGTCGTCGCGGAACTCGTGCCGCTCGCCCTCGCGCGTCAGCACCACGACCGGCCCCGGCCTGGCCGAGATCAGCAGGCACTGGAATTCCTGGTAGCTCTTGGCGTCCGAGCCGGTCAGCCAGTGGATCGAGACGGGATGAACGGCGACCAGCCAGTCGAGGCCCTGCGCCGCGAGCGCCGCCCGCACCCGCGCCCGGCGATCGGCGAACTCCTCCAGCGTAAAATCCTTCCGCGACATCCGGTCTCCCCCGCCACCGAGCCTTCTCAATTACTGATGAAATATATTTTCATATATAACGCACCGTCGCGCCGAGGATTGCCGGATTCCGATGGACAGCCCCGCAACCAGCGCGCAGGATTTAGTTGTAACGCTGCAACTACTTGCACCGACAACTGCTGATATCATTGCTCAGGATGTTTGAAAAGCATTTTTATAAGTAAAAACATTGGCACCCGGCCGGTTTAGTCCTTCGCGGATCGTCCGCGGGCAAACGAGGGGAGAGAGACCATGCTGCGAGGTTTGGGGAGACTGATGGCCGCCGGCGCCCTGGCGCTGGCCCTGGGCGCGCCGACGGCCCTGCTGACCGCCAAGTCGGCGTCGGCGGACGTGCTGGCCAACATTCTGTCTAAGGGGGTCGTCCGGGTCGCCGTCTTCGCCGACGTGCCGCCCTTCGGCTCGGTCAACGCCAGCCGCGAGCTCGAAGGCTTCGACATCGACATGGCGAAGCTGGTCGCCGAGTCGCTGGGGGTAAAGCTGGAGCTGGTGCAGACCACGGCCGCCAACCGCATTCCCTACCTCATCACCGACCGGGTCGACGTCAACATCGCGCTGATGTCGGTGACGCCCGAACGCGCCCGGCAGGTGATGTACTCGCAGCCCTACGTCAACACCGCCCTCGCGGTGTACGGCCCCAAGAGCATTGCGGTGACGTCGGCCGCCGCGCTCGGCGCCAACAAGGTTGCCGCCGCCAAGGGCACGACCGAGGAGGTGGAGCTGACCGCGCTGAACCCGAAGGCCAACATCCTGCGCATGGAGGACAACGCGACGGCCGTGCAGGCCTACCTGTCGGGCCAGTCCGAGCTGTGGGCCGGCAACAGCCTGATCGCGATCGAGCTGGCGAAGAAGAACCCGAACAAGGAGTTCGAGCGCAAGTTCATCATCCGCAGCGCGCCTGGCCACATGACCGTGAAGATGGGCGAGCACAACCTGCTGCGGTGGCTGGACACCTTCGTGTTCTCACAGACGCTGAACGGCAACCTGGCGAAGCTGCACCAGAAATGGCTCGGCACGCCGATGGACCCGCTGCCGCCGCTCTGACGTCCCAAGCGACCGTGTCGGCCTGGCGCAGCGACGTCAGGCCGAGCGCGGCCCCAGCAGGATGATCCCGGCGCCGACCAGGCACACCGCGCCGCCGATCAGGTCCCAGCGGTCGGGCCGCGCGCCCTCGACCGCCCACAGCCACAGCAGCGACGCGGCGATGTAGACGCCGCCATAGGCCGCGTAGGCGCGGCCGGCAGCGGCGCTGTCGACCAGGGTCAGGAGCCAGGCGAACAGCGCCAGCGACGCGAGGCCCGGCAGCAGCCACCACACGGGCTTGTCGAGCCGCGCCCAGCCCCAGAAGGCGAAGCATCCGGCGATCTCGGCCAGGGCCGCGCCGACATAGGCCGCCGCCGTCACCATGGCGAGACTACTTCGCGAGCTGGCCGCAATCGACCGCGAGGATCTGGCCGGTGATGCCCGAGGCGGCGTCCGAGGCCAGGAACAGCGCGGCGTCGGCGATTTCCTGCGGCGTCGCGACGCGACCCATCGGCACCTCGGCCTCGATCCTCTTCACCAGCTCGGGATCGGAGAAAAGCCGCGTCGTGAGGTCGGTACGCACCCAGGTCGGCGCCACCGCGTTCACCCGGATGCCGCGCCGGGCGTAGTCGACCGCCAGCGCGCGGGTCAGGTTCACGACCGCGCCCTTGGTCGCGTGGTAGGCCGGGTTCGGATACAGCGCGCCGCCGATCATGCCCATGACCGAGGCGATGTTGACGATCGCGCCGCCGTCGCCCTTCAGCATCGCGCGCGCCGCGGCGCGACTGCACAGGAACACGCCGGTCATGTTGACGGCGATGGTCTTCTCCCAGACCTCCAGGCTCATCTCCTCCAGGGGCTGGCGCAGCGCCGTGCCGGCGTTGTTGACCAGGATGTCGAGCCTGCCGTGGCGATGGACGATGTCGGCCACGAGCTGGTCGACCGCCTTCTCGTCGCGCACGTCGAGCGCCGGGGTCTCGGTCGCCTCGGGCACCGGCGCCGGCTCCAGGTCGGCGGCGATGACGATCGCGCCCGCCTCGCCGAAGCTCTCGGCGATCGCGCGGCCGATGCCGCGCGCGCCGCCGGTGACCAGCGCCACGCGCCCGTCGAGCCGGAAGCGATCCACAAGCGTTTCCTTGGTTACGGCCATGTTTCCCCCTTCATTCGCGCGCGGCATCATGCCCGATCGCGCCGTAAAAGAAAAAGGCGCGACCTCGTCGGCCGCGCCTTCTTCCCGAAACCGTGATGCCGTCGCTATCGGGTTGCGATAACCCCTATTTCGGCGCGATCACCATCGTCATCTGCCGGCCTTCCATGCGCGGATACTGCTCGACCTTCATGACCTCGTTCAGGTCCTCGCGCACGCGGTCCAGCAGCTTCGCGCCCAGTTCCTGGTGCGCCAGCTCTCGGCCGCGGAAGCGGAGCGTGATCTTCACCTTGTCGCCCTCGCCGATGAACTTCTTCATCGCGCGCATCTTGACGTCGTAGTCGTGATCGTCGATGCCGGGGCGGAACTTGATTTCCTTGACCTCGATGACCTTCTGGCGCTTGCGCGCCTCGTTCTTCTTCTTCTGCTCTTCGTACTTGAACTTGCCGAAGTCGAGGATCTTGCAGACCGGCGGCTCCGCCTGGGGGGCGACCTCGACCAGATCGAGGCCTGCCTGCTCGGCGCGCTCCAGGGCTTCGCGGATCGACACGACGCCGATCATTTCGCCGTCGGCGCCGACCAGGCGGACCTGGGGCAGCCGGATCTCGTGATTGACGCGCGGGCCGTCGCGGCTGGGCGCCAGGTCGAGTGGGGGACGAGCTATTGAAAACCTCCTCTAAAAGCCAAAGGACACCGTCGGACCCCGCGATCCGGGGCCAAAAGGCCGTCAAACCGATGGCATACTACTCAATTCGGCCAGTTTAGATACGGCGGTTTCCAGCGCAAGGACTTCCTGGGCTTGGCTGCCCAGCGTCCGGATCGCGACCGTGCCGGTTTCGGCCTCCTTGCGACCGACCACGAGCATGTAGGGAATTTTCGCCAGGCTGTGCTCGCGGACCTTGTAGTTGATCTTCTCGTTGCGCAGGTCGGCCTCGGCCCGGATTCCCGCCTTCTTCAATGCCGCCAACACCTTGGCGGCGTAGTCGTCGCCGTCGCTGGTGATCGTGGCGACCATCGCCTGGACCGGCGACAGCCACAGCGGGAATTTGCCGGCATAGTTCTCGATGAGAATGCCAATGAAGCGCTCGAACGAGCCCAGGATGGCGCGGTGCAGCATGACCGGGCGATGCTTGGCGCCGTCCTCGCCGACATAGGAGGCGTCGAGCCGATCGGGCAGCACGAAGTCGACCTGCAGCGTGCCGCACTGCCAGTCGCGGCCGATCGCGTCGCGCAGCACGAACTCCAGCTTCGGGCCGTAGAAGGCGCCCTCGCCGGGATTGAGCGTGACCTCGAGCCCGCCGGCCGTCGCCGCTTCCTTGAGCGCGGCTTCCGCCTTGTCCCAGATCGCGTCGGTGCCGGCGCGCACCGCGGGCCGGTCGGAGAACTTGACCGAGATGTCGGTGAAGCCCAGGTCCCGGTAGATCGAGCGCAGGAGGTCGCAGAAGCGCTTGCCCTCCTCGGTGATCTGGTCCTCGGTGACGAAGATATGCGCGTCGTCCTGGGTAAAGGCGCGCACGCGCATCAGGCCGTGCAGCGCGCCCGACGGCTCGTTGCGGTGGCACGAGCCGAACTCGGCCATGCGCAGCGGCAGGTCGCGGTAGGACTTCAGGCCCTGGCGGAAGATCTGCACGTGGCAGGGGCAGTTCATCGGCTTCAAGGCGAGGATGCGGTCCTCGGTCTCGGCGGTGAACATCGCCTGGCGGAACTTCTCCCAGTGGCCCGACTGCTCCCACAGCACGCGGTCGACGAGCTGCGGCGTCTTGACCTCGACATAGCCAGCCTGGTCGAGCCGCTTGCGCATGTAGGCCTCGAGCGTGCGCCACAGCTCCCAGCCCTTCGGGTGCCAGAACACGCTGCCGATCGCCTCTTCCTGCTGGTGGAACAGGTCCA
>JAEULC010000050.1 GCA_016792605.1 Rhodospirillales bacterium | reverse complement strand
CGAGGCCATGGGCCAGATCATCGACGCGCAGGAAATCGGCGTCGTGATCGTCGACGCCGCCGTCTCGCCGGTGCAGCAGCGCAACCTGGAGAAGGCCTGGAAGGCCAAGGTCATCGACCGCACCGGGCTGATCCTGGAGATTTTCGGCGCCCGCGCCCGCACGCATGAGGGCTCGCTGCAGGTCGAGCTGGCGGCGCTGAGTTACCAGCGCTCGCGGCTGGTGCGAAGCTGGACCCACCTCGAGCGCCAGCGCGGCGGCTTCGGCTTCCTCGGCGGCCCCGGCGAGTCCCAGCTCGAAATCGACCGCCGCCTGATCGACGAGCGCATCGTCAAGCTGAAGCGCGAGCTGGAGCAGGTGAAGCGCACCCGCGGCCTGCACCGCACCGCGCGCAAGCGCGTGCCCTATCCGGTCGTGGCGCTGGTCGGCTACACCAACGCCGGCAAGTCGACGCTGTTCAACCGGCTGACCAAGGCCACGGTCATGGCCGAGGACCTGTTGTTCGCGACGCTCGACCCGACGATGCGGCGGCTTACCCTGCCGTCGGGCCGGGTGGCGATCCTGTCCGACACGGTGGGCTTCATCTCCAGCCTGCCGACCCAGCTCGTGGCCGCGTTCCGCGCCACGCTGGAGGAGGTGCTGGGTGCCGACATCGTGCTGCACGTGCGCGACGCGGCCCATCCCGACAGCGCCGCCCAGCGCGCCGACGTGCTGGGCGTGCTGCGCGACCTCGGCCTCGGCGAACTCCTCGACGGCAGCGACAAGCAGCGCCGCATGGTCGAGGTCCTGAACAAGATCGACCTGCTGCCGCCCGACCGGCGCGCCGCGCTTGAGGCGCAGCAGGCCCGCGGCGGCGAGCCCCAGGAGATCAAGCAGGTGCTGGTTTCCGCCGTGACCGGCGAGGGCACGGACGGCCTGCTGGCGGAGATCGACGACCTGCTCGCACGGCAGCGCCAGGTGGCCGAGTTCGACATCCCGGTCAGCGACGGCGCCGCGATCGCCTGGCTCTACGAGCACGGCGAGGTGCTGGAGCGGCAGGACGGCGAGGACAAGGTGCACCTGCGCGTCGGGCTGGACCCGGCCGACCTATCGCGCTTCGAGCGCCGCCGGGGCGCGGGTACGCCATCGTCGGGAGCGCGCTGAGGCGATGCATTTCGACCCCAACGCCGTGGCCCAGGTGATGGCCGAGGTCGCCGCCACCGAGATCATGCCGCGCTTCCGCAACCTGGCGAAGGAAGACATCCGCAAGAAGCACGGCGACGAGACCGTCACCGTGGCCGACGAGGCGGCCGAGCGCGCGCTGGAACCGCGGCTGCGCGACCTGATCCCGGGCAGCGTGGTGGTGGGCGAGGAGGGGGTGGCGGCGGACTCCGCGCTCTTGAACCTGCTGGCCGGCAGTGATCCGGTCTGGGTGGTCGATCCGATCGACGGCACCCGGAACTTCGCCTCGGGCAAGCCCGATTTCGGCGTCATGGTCGCGCTGGTCCGGCACAACGAGACGCTCGCCGGGTGGATCTACGATCCGAACAAGAACCGGAGCTTCGTCGCCGAGCGGGGCAGCGGCGCCTGGCGCGACGGCGTCCGGCTGAAGCCGCCTGAGGACGTGCCCCAGGCGGAGTCCGAGCTGCACGGCAGCATCGCCTTCCTGTTCTTCGACGATCCGCCGCGCGAGGCGATGCGGGCCAAGGCCAAGGCGGGGCTCGGCGCGCCGAGCGACCGCAGCTGCGCCGCCCGGATCTATATCGACGTCGCCGAGGGGCGCCAGCACTTCGCGCTGTTCCGCAACATGAAGCCCTGGGACCACCTGCCGGGCTCGGTGCTGGTCAACGAGGCCGGCGGCCGGGTCGCCAAGTGGGACCGCTCGGCCTATCGTCCGACCGACACCAAGGGCGGCATCCTGGCGGCCTGCGAGCCCTCGGTCTGGGACCGGATCCGCGCCTTCCTGGCCAAACCCTAGGCGGGCCCCGGGGCTCGCTTCCAGGCTAGCTATAGCGAGACGGATGGTCTCGCTTTGGCCCGATCCTTATCCTATAGTTCCGCCATCCGGCCGGGGGACGGCCGTTGCTTTCCTGGAGGAGCTTCGATGAAGACCGGCGGCGCCAATTCGCTCGAACACCACTTCATGCCGTTCTCGGCCAACAAGCACTTCAAGTCCGAGCCGCGACTGGTCAGCGAAGCCAAGGGGGTCTACTTCAAGAACAACCGGGGCGAGCAGGTGATCGACGCCGTCTCGGGCCTGTTCTGCACGCCGGCCGGCCATGGCCGCCAGGAGATCGCCGACGCGGTCCACAAGCAGCTCCTGACGCTGGACTACGTGCCGCCGTTCCAGTTCGGCCACGACCTGTCCTTCGAGCTGGCGCGCCGGGTCGGCGAGCTGATGCCGGGCGACCTCGACTACGTCTTCTTCGCCAATTCGGGCTCCGAGGCGGTCGACAGCGCGATGAAGATGGCGCTGCAGTACCACCGCTGCAACGGCCAGCCGCAGCGCACGCGCTTCGTTAGCCGCGAGCGCGCCTATCACGGCGTCAATTTCGGCGGCCTGTCGCTGGCCGGCATGGTCCGCAACCGCGAGAGCTTCGCCAACACCCTCTCCGGCGTCAGCCATATCCGCCACACCTGGCAGGAGGAGACCCGCTTCGCCCGGGGCGAGCCGGACAAGGGCGCCGAGCTGGCCGACGACCTGCAGCGCCATGTCGAGCTCTACGGCGCCGACACGATCGCCGCCTGCTTCGTCGAGCCGATCGCGGGCTCGACCGGCATCCTGGTTCCGCCGAAGGGCTACCTGAAGCGCCTGCGCGAGATCTGCGACCGGCACGGCATCCTGCTCGTGTTCGACGAGGTGATCTGCGGCTTCGGGCGCACCGGCAAGGCTTTCGGCGCCAATGCCTTCGGCGTCACGCCGGACCTCCTGACCATGGCCAAGGCGATCACCAACGGCAACATCCCGATGGGCGCGGTCGGCGTCAGCGAGAAGGTCTACAAGACCATCGTCGCGAACGGCCCGGCCAAGGGCATCGAGTTCTTCCACGGCTACACCTACTCGGCCCATCCCGTGGCCTGCGCCGCCGGCCTCGCCACGCTCGACATCTTCAAGAACGAGAAGCTGTTCGAGAAGGCCGACGCGCTGGCGCCGTACTTCCTCGACAAGGTCTATGGCCTGCGCGACATCCCGATCGTCTCGGACATCCGCGGCTATGGCCTGCTGGCGGGCATCGACCTGCAGGCCGCCGACAAGCCGGGCGTCCGCGGCTACGAGGTGCTGCAGGACTTGTTTAATGCCGGCATGCTGTCGCGCGTGACGGTCGACACGCTGATCCTGGCCCCGGCCTTCGTCTGCAGCGAGCAGCAGATCGACGAGATCATCGACAAGACGCGCCGCGTGCTGTCGCGCCACGCCCAGCGCGCCGGGATCAAGCTCGCGAGCTAGGCGGGATCGGGGCTGGCGGCGATGGCCGAGAAGAAGGCGCCCCGGCGGGCGGCCGTGCGGCCGCGCGACGGGACGCGCCGCAAAAAGGGCTCGGCCATCGAGCGCACGCTGGCGATCCTAGAAGCGATGGCCGTGGCCTCGCGGCCGCGCGCCGCGTCGGACGTCGCGGCCACGCTAGGCGTGCCCAAGCCGACCGTCCACCGCATCTGCCTGATGCTGGAACGCGAGGGGTTCCTGCGCCGCGAGCCCGACGCCAAGCGCTTCACCGTCGGGCCGCGCCTGACCCGCCTGGCTCAGGGCGGCCTGCGCGCCGCCGCCCGGCTGGGACCGCGCCACGCGATCCTGGAGGGCCTGTCGCGCGAGATCCGCGAGACCTGCAACCTCGGCATCCTCGACGACCGCTCGGTCGTCTATATCGACCGCGTCGAGGCCGACTGGCCGCTCAGGCTGCATTTCGACGCGGGCTCGCGCGTCGACCCGCACTGCACCGCGATCGGCAAGCTGTTCCTGGCCTACATGCCGGAGGGCGAGCGCGACCGGCTGCTGTCGGCCCTGCCGCTGGCGCGGTTCACCGACAAGACCATCACCGGCCGCGCCGAGCTCGACCGCGAGCTGGCGAAGATCCGTCGCGCCGGCTACTCGACCGACGACGAGGAGTTCCTGATGGGCGTTGTCTGCCTGGCGGCGCCGATCACCAATGCCGCAGGCGAGGTGATCGCCGCGGTGGCGATGCAGGCGCCGCGCGCGCGCATGAGCCTGCGCGAGGCCCAGCGCCACCTGCCGCGCCTGAAGCGCGCGGCGCAGCGCTATTCCGAGGTGTTCAACGGCGAGCTTGCCGACCGCAAGGCGCCCGTCGCCGAATGAGGCGAGGCCGAATGAGATACGAGGATTTCACGGTGGCGTAAGTTCTATTTGTTTGGCCCGGCGGCGACCGCGCGCGAGCATCAACGAGACGCTCGGCGCCGATCCGGCCAACCCTTGAGGGAGGGATTCATGCAGGACTTCATCCGCAGAACGCTGACGGCGACGGTTGCCATCGCCGCCCTGGCCGGCCTCGGCGCCGCGGCCCAGGCGGAGACCAAGGAGGTGCGCTTCGGCCGCCAGCTCGGGGTCGGCTACCTGCAGCTCTACGTGATGGAGGAGCTGAAGCTGGTCGAGAAGCACGCCCGGGCCGCGGGCCTCGGCGAGGTCAAGGCCAGCTACAAGCCGGTCGGCGCGCCGGCCGTGCTGAACGACCTGCTGCTCGGCGGCAATGTCGACCTGATCGCCGCCGGCACGCCGCCCTTCATCGTGCTGTGGGACAAGACAGTCGGCAATATCGCGGTCAAGGGCGTCAGCGCGCTCAATTCGCAGCCCGCCTTCCTCAACACCAACCGGCCGAACGTCCGGTCGCTGAAGGACTTCACCGACAAGGACAAGATCGCGCTGCCCTCGGTGCGCGTATCGTTCCAGGCGATCACCCTGCAGATGGCGGCGGAAAAAGAGTTCGGGGTCGGCCAGCACACCAGGCTCGACCACCTGACGGTCAGCCTGGCCCATCCCGAGGGCGTCGCCGCGCTGCTCTCCGGCGCGTCCGAGATCACCGGGCATTTCACCAGCCCGCCCTTCCAGTACCAGGAGCTCGAGGACCCGAAGATCAGCCGCGTGATCAGCTCCTACGACTACACCGGCAAGGCCAGCTTCAGCGCGCTGTCGGCGACCACCAAGTTCGTCCAGGACAATCCCAAGACCTACGCCGCGCTCCTGGCGGCGCTGAAGGAGGCGACCGACGTGATCGCCAAGCAGCCGGACGAGGCGGTGCGCATCTTCATCAAGATCGACAACTCGAAGCTGCCCGCGGACTTCCTGAAGAAGATGATCACCGACAAGGACTTCAGCTACTCGCTGGCGCCGGAGAACCTGCTGAAGTTCACCGACTTCATGCAGCGCACCGGCACGATCAGGAACAAGCCCGCCTCGTGGAAGGACCTGTTCCACCCGGGCATCCACGACCAGGCAGGGAGCTAGGGCTGGTGGCTTTCATTTCGCTTTCTTCGTCATGGCCGGGCTTGACCCGGCCATCCACGCTTTTTCTTGCCGCATCGATCGGCGTGGATGCCCGGGTCAAGCCCGGGCATGACGTTGTAGAGGAAAAAGCGTGATGAACGATGTAGCGAACGCGGCGCGGGGCGCGCCGTCGCCCGAACGCCTCGCGGTCGCCGAGCTGATCAAGCGCGGGCGCGCGGCGATGCAGGCGCTTGCGGGGGCGTCGCAGGAACGCGTGGACGAGGCCGTGGCGGCGCTGGCCTGGGCGGTCTACAAGCCCGAGAACGCGCGTGCGCTCGCGGAACTCGCGGTCGAGGACACCGGCCTGGGCAATGTCCAGGACAAGGTCACCAAGAACCAGCGCAAGACCTTCGGCACGCTGCGCGACCTGCTGCGCGTCAGGACGGTGGGCGTGATCGAGGAGGACAAGGCCCGCGGCCTGGTGAAGTACGGCAAGCCGGTCGGCGTGGTGGCGGCGATCTGCCCCTCGACGAACCCGGCCGCGACCCCGGTCAACAAGGCGATGATGGCGCTGAAGGGCGCCAACGCGGTGGTGATCGCGCCGTCGCCCTCGGGTGCGGTCACGACGACGCGGACCGTGGCGCTGATGCGCGCGGCCTTGGCGCGGATCGGCCTGCCCGAGGACCTGGTGCAGGTCCTGCCGAGCCCGGTGACGAAGGAAGGCACGCAGGCGCTGATGGAGCTTTCGGACCTGATCGCCTGCACCGGGTCGCAGGACAACGTCCGCCGCGCCTATCGCAGCGGCACCCCGGCGATCGGGGTGGGCGCCGGCAACGTGCCGGTGATCGTTGACGACAGCGCCGACCTGGCCGATGCGGCGCGCAAGATCCGCCTGTCCAAGTGCTTCGACAACGCCACGTCCTGCTCGTCGGAAAACTCCATCGTCGTCCTGGACGCGATCTACGAGCCGGCGATGAAGGCGCTGGAGGCCGAGGGCGCGTATCGCTGCAATGCGGAGGAGCGCCAGGCGATCCAGGACGTGCTGTGGGTCGACGGCAAGCTCAACCGCCACCTGATCGCCAAGGAGGCCGGCGCCATCGCCCGCGCGGCGAAGCTGCCGGAGGCTGCGCAGAAGGCGCGCTTCTTCCTGGTCGAGGAGACGGGGGTCGGCAAGGCGCATCCCTTCTCGGGCGAGAAGCTGGCGCTGGTACTGGCGGTCTACCGCGCCCGGGACTTCGCGGCGGCGCGCGACCGCGTGGCCGAGATCCTGCGCTTCCAGGGCATGGGGCATTCCTGCGGCATCCACACGAAGAATCCGGACCATGCCCGCGCGCTCGCCGAGACGCTCGATGTGGTGCGGGTGCTGGTGAACCAGGCGCACACCTTCGGCAATGGTGGCAGCTTCGACAACGGCCTCAACTTCACCCTCTCCATGGGCTGCGGCACCTGGGCCAAGAACTCGATCAGCGAGAACCTGAATTGGCGGCACTTCATCAACGTCACCCATCTCTCGACCACGATTCCCGAGGACAAGCCGAGCGAGGAAGCGCTGTTCGGCAAGCTCTGG
>JAEULC010000049.1 GCA_016792605.1 Rhodospirillales bacterium | reverse complement strand
CCGGCGAGGATCACGTCCTGCCCGCCATGCCCGACCAGGAGGTCGCCGCCGCTGCCGCCCACCAGGACGTCGTTGCCGGGTCCGCCCGCGAACTCGGCGCCCGTCAGCGCGCCGCTGAAGGAGCCGGCATAGGCCGCCACGTTCGGCGCGTAGGTGTTGACGAACGCGTCATTGTACGCGTCGTTGCCCGCGGTCCCGAGATAGAAGTCCAGCGGCACCGACGAGTAGAAGATGTGTCCCTCGCCATACGAATAGAGGAAGGCGACGATGTGCTCCGGGTCGCCGGTGCTGAGCAGCAACTCGGTTCCCTCGGGCAGGGAGCCGGCAAACGCGAAGCCATGCGACGAGAACGTGCCGCCGTCGAGGGTAAGGTTGTCGATCACGCCGCCCGGGCCGTCGGCCAGGACGGAATCCGGCGCCAGCACGTCGATATCGTCGCCTTGGTCGAAGTCGCGCACGATGTCGAACGACTCGCCGCCCGGCAGGATCGATTCCGCCGTCGCGACGTGGCGGTCGTGAATGACCAGCGTCATCCCGGCCGCGACGGCCGCCGCGATGTCGCCGAGGCGGCTGAGATATTCCGCCCCATACCCGGCGTTGAGCGGGTTCTGGACGAACAGGACATCCAGCCCCTCGAGCGCGCTCGCCGACGGGTCGTCGATGCTGATCGCCTCGTACCCGACAGCCTGGATGCTGTCGGCCTGCAGCGGGTCGCCCTCGCCGTCGACCATGTCGTAGTAGCCGACGACGACCTGGTTGGTGGCCTCGACGGTCGTGATCGAGACCGATGCCGCGTCGGAACCGCCCTGGCCGTCCTGCACCACGTAGGTGAAGGCCGAGGTCGCGTTGCCCGCCTCCGGGTCGGGAGTGAAGGTGAGCCCGGTCAGATCGTCGACCGACAGCACGGCGCCGTCCTGCACCAGGGTGCCGTCGGCCAGCTTGATGGTTCCATTGCTCGGCAACCCGGTAACCAGCGCCGTCAGGACGTCGTTGGCGTCGCCGTCGCTCGGGGCGGCGATCATCAGCGCGACCGCGCCGGCGTCCTCGGAAACCACGGCAGACCGATTGCCCTCGGCCAGCGGGTCCTGGTTCGAGCCGGTGACGGTGATGGTGAGCACGGCGGTATCGAATCCGCCCTGCCCGTCCGAAACGGTGTAGGTGAACTGATCCTGGCCCTGCTCGCCCTCGCCCAGCTCGGCAAGCGACTGCGAGTCTTCGTAGACCACGTAGTCGTAGCTGCCGTTCGCCGCCAGGTACAGCGTGCCGTACTGGCCGTAGATCGCCTGCGGCTCGCCTGACCCGATCGCGAACACCGGGCCGCCACCGCCGCCTTCGCCACCGACGGCGCTGGCCGATGCCACGAACAGCGCCGCGCCGTTGTCGACGTCGGAGTCGTTGGCCAGCACGTTGCCCTCGACGACCTGGTCGCCGCCGTCTTCGGCCGCGGCATTGAAGTCGTTGTCCGCCACCGGCGCGTCGTTCACGCCGGTCACGGTGATCGTGAGGGTCTGCTCGACCGGCGCGCCGAACTCGTCGGCGATCACGTAGGTGAAGACGTCGTCATGCGTCTCGCCCAGCGCCAGCTTCTGCACCGCCGCCGACTCGTTCTTCAGCGCGTAGCTGTAGCTGCCGTCCGCGTGCATCGTCAGGATGCCGTACTGGCTCTCGATCTCCACCGAGCCCGAGCCGCCGACGACCTCGCCGTTGCGCACCTGGAACACGAACACGCCGACTTCGCCGGTATTGCCGGTGGCCTGGTCCAGGCCCAGCATCGCGTTCTGGTTCCCCGAGCCCGGCAGCTCGTAGTAGTCCTCGCCGTTGCCGGCCGTGTAGCCCGCGCGCGCCGGCGTGCCGCCCAGGCCGCCCTCGCCGTCGCTTGCGTCGCCGGTCGTCCAGTTGATCGACTCATAGCGGAACACGATGTCGAAATCGCCATTCCCGCGGTCGATCAGCTGCATCTGGAACGCGTTGGCCAGTTCCGTGCCGTCGTCGTAGTAGCCGACATCGTCCCAGGTGATCGTCAGCACGCCGTTCGGCACGTCCAGGTCATAATAGACGTTGTTCGTGCCGGTCGAGGTGCCGCCAGGCGTGGCTCCGGTGTCGCCGCCCTCGGTATCGACGTCGGCCCAGAACGCCGCGATGATCGGCACGCCGAACCCGCCCGCGATCTGGTCCGGCGTGTAGGTCGACAGGCTTTGGGAAAACGTGATGTTGCCGTTGTTGTTGACGAACAGCGACGTGTAGGTCTGGCCGAAGAAATTGATGCCGCCGGCGCCGAAGACCGAGGTGATGTCGACCGCGCCCGTCGAATTGTCGTCGCCGACCGGCACCACGCTCTCGCCGAAGCCCGACGTGCCGCCAAGGCCGTTCACCAGGGAATTGCCCTGGCCCGACAGGTAGCCCTGCGCGGTCTCCGTCAACTCGCGCCCGCCGCCGCCCTCGCCACCGCTGCCGAGCGCGATGCCGTTGACAGAGATGATCCGGAGGTCGGCCCCGTTATCCGGGTCGTAGGTATAGCCCTCGATCACGTTGCCGGCGGTCGAGGTCTGGACATCCTCCATCACCGCGGCCGAGGTCGCGACCGCCTCCGGCGCGTCGTTCGTGCCGATGACCGTGACGGTGACCGTCGCCTCGCTGGTGGCGCCGAACTCATCGACGATCGAGTAGGAGAAAGTCTCGCTGAGCTGCTGGCCCTGGGCGAGCGCGTTGATCTCCTGCGATTCGGCATCCGGCGTGTAGCTGTAGGTGCCGTCGGCATTGAGCACGAACGTGCCGTACTGCCCGTCGATCGCCTGGCCGAGATTCTCCGAGGAGCCGTTCACCGCGCTGACCTGAAGCTGCGCGCCGCTGTCGACGTCGCCGTCGTTGTCCAGCACGTTACCGGCCGTCGCGCCGCCGTCCTCGACCGCCAGGACGGGGTCGTTAGCCGCCACCGGCGCGTCGTTCTCGCCGGTGATGTTGACGTTGATGATCTGCTGCGTGACCACGCCATTGGCGTCAGTGATCACGACGGTGAACGCGTCCGTCGCCGTCTGACCCTCGGCCAGGCTCTGCAGCACGCTACCGGGCGTGTAGACGTAGGAGCCGTCCGGCTGGAGCACGACGGAACCCAGGATCGGCGGAACCAGCAGCGAGAAGACCACCGGCCCCGGGGCTTCCGACGGCGGCGGGACATTGCCTTCGCCGGGCGAGTCTTCGTCGGTGTCGATGCTCGTGGTACCGACAACGATCGGGGCCGGCGGCGGCTCGACCGCCGTTTCGACATTGTTGGTCTGCTGCTGGCCGCCGAAGCCTCCGCCGCCCGACTTCTCGAAGTCGCTGTTGGCGTTGTTGAACACGGCCGCGAACAGCTCGCCACCCGACTGGAACACCACCAGCGTGACGCCAAGGTCAGCGAAGGTCTGGGTCGAGAAGCCGCCGCCGCCCGAGGCGCCGTCGCCGCCGGACGCGGTATTGACCTCGGCAAGCGCGCGCGCCAGCGCCAGGTCCGCCGGCGACTTGCCGTCGAGGCCCGCCTTTTCGCCGGGGCCGCCAGACTGGATCGCCTTCTGCAGCGTGCTGATCGCGTCCTGGTACTTCGTCAGGTTGACCAGCAGCGACGGCTGCTGCATCGGCTGGCTTTGCGACGACGAGTACAGCGTGAAGTTGGCCTGGTTGATCAGGAAGCCGGCCTGAGCGTTGTGCACGAAGATGGCGCCGACGGTGCCGTCCGCGTTCTTCAGCAGCGTGACCTGGCTTTCCGCGCCCTCGGCCGAGGCCTGGCCGGCAACGGTGGTGCCGCGGATGCCGATCGTCATCGTCGGCAGCTGCACCTTGATCGCGTCGGGGCCGGTCTTGGCGACCTGGCCGGAGACGAAGGAGAACGAGCCCTGCAGCACCGACAGCAGCGCCTGGCCCGTGCCGTTCTGCGGGTTGTAGGCGAACTCGTTCATCGTCATCCGGGCGTCGGCGCCCAGCGCGAAATTGGTCTTGTCGACGAAGGTGACGCCGACCGAGGAAGCCTTGCCCGTGACCAGGATGTCGTTGCGGTAGATCGGCGTGTCGATGCCGACCTTCTCGGCGCCGCCGGTGCTGGACAGCACGACCCCGCCCCGGATCACCTGCACGTCGCCGGTCAGCGCCGTGACCTTGCCGATCGCCGCCGGGCCGGCGGCGACGCCGCCCGCCTGGGCGAGCTGCACGAAGGCGGGCGAGCCGGCAAGGATCTTGGCGGTCTGGCCGGTGACGATGGCGCCGCTGCCTTCCATCACCAGGTCGCCCGGCGTGCCGCCCTGGCCGAAGTAGCCCTTGAGCAGCAGCGAGCGATCGCCCTGGGTGAGCTGCAAGTCAGCCCCTTGGCGCTCGAACCCGGCCTTGTGCAGGAAAACATGCTCGGGCACGACGATGCGACCGCCGCCGCTAGCGTCGATCACCATCATGCTCCCCCCGGCGCCGGCAGATCCGACGTCCGCATTCGATGTCTCAGCCACTTAAGCTCATCCTTTGGGCGGTCGAGTAGGTGGCCGCAAAGTATCTCGTATTTTAGATACTTTACTCGGGAACCCCCCGGCGTTCAACCGGACTCCCTGAGGCGAATGGTTAAACGGACATGCAGGACTTGGCAACCCCGAGACTGCCCAAACCGGGGGCAGGGGCCAGCGCCCGATGGCGCGCCGGATCGGACCGCGCTATGGTTTGCACAGGCTTTCCCGGGGCTTGGATGGTCGCGGGCGGCCCGGGGCAGGGGTGATGCGGATCGGTCTGGCCAGGCGATGGCGGTCTTGGTGGCGCACGGGAAGGTTAATAGGCCTGGTCCTGCTGGGCGCTCTGTTGACCCTGCGCATGGTCGATCCCGGATCGATCGAGACCTTGCGCCTCCGGACCTTCGACCTGTTCCAGCGCCTGTCGCCGCTCGACCGGCCGGAAAAGCCGGTCATGATCGTCGACATCGACGAGGCCAGCCTGGGGGCGCTTGGCCAGTGGCCCTGGCCGCGGCACTACATGGCGAAGATCGTCGCCGACCTGACCAACGCCGGGGCGCTGGCGATCGGCTTCGACATGGTGTTCGCCGAGCCTGACCCGCATTCCGGCGCCAATTTCGTCGACCGCGCCTTCGGCCTGACGCCCGAGATGCGCGCGGCGATCGCCAACCTGCCGTCCACCGACGCCCTGTTCGGCGACGTCATCGCCCAGAGCGGCGTCGCGGTGCTGGGGCAGGCGGCGGACCGCGGCAAGCCGCCGCGGCCCTCGGCGATCCCGCCCCGGGTCACGCCCGTCGCCGAGTTCAACGGCGACCCGCGCCCCTTCGTGCTCGGCTTCGGCTACCCGATCCGCAACATCCCCGAGCTCGAGCTCGGCGCGCCGGGCATCGGAATGTTCGTGCTGCGGCCGGATCGCGACGACGTGGTCCGCCGCGTGCCCGCCGTGGTCCGGATCGGCAACGACCTGTACCCGACGCTGGTGCTGGAGATGCTGCGCGTCGCCTCGAAGGAGGCGCAGTACGGGATCCGCAGCGTCCCCAATGTCGAGAACGCCGGCATCGCCGGCGTGGCGGTGAAGGGCCACGAGATCCCGACCGACCGGCGCGGGCGCCTGTGGGTCCGCTTCGCGCACCACGATCCCAGCCTCTACATCTCGGCCCTCGACATCCTCTCCGGCAAGCTCGACCCCGAGCGCGTGCGCGGCAAGTTCATCCTGATCGGCACCTCGGCGCTGGGCCTGCGCGATCTGCGGACCACGCCGGTGGAATCGGTGATCCCCGGCGTCGAGATCCACGCCCAGCTGCTGAAGTCGATCCTGCTCAACGAGCACCTGATGCGACTGAACGGCATCGACGCGCTGGAGATCACGGTCATCATCCTCACCGGGCTGCTGCTGATCGCGGTGCTGCCGGCAGCCTCGGCGGTAACGATGGTCGCCACCTTCGTCGCGCTGGTGGCGTCGTTGGCCGGGGCGTCCTGGTACCTGCTCGCCAAGCAGGCCTTCCTGATCGACTCGAGCTTCCCGATCCTCAGCTGCACCGTGCTGTTCATGGTGCTGACGTTCCTGAAGTTCATGCGCGAGGCCGCGCAGCGGCGCGAGATCCGCTCGGCCTTCGCGCACTACCTGGCGCCGGAGATGGTCAACCGGCTGGCCGACGACCCCTCGCAGCTCAATCTCGGCGGCGAGACGCGCGAGATGACCTTCCTGTTCTCCGACGTGCATGGCTTCACGTCGATCGCCGAGGAGTACAAGTCCGACCCGCAGATCCTGACCCGTCTGATCAACCGCGTGCTGACGACGCTGACCAACCGCATCATCGAGCGGCGCGGCACGATCGACAAGTACATGGGCGACTGCGTGATGGCGTTCTGGAACGCGCCGCTGACCGACGAGGAGCACGCGATCCACGCCTGCGAGGCCGCGCTCGACATGCTGGTCGCGCTCGAAGAACTCAACGAGGCGCGCCGCGCCGAAGCCGGCGACGACGCCGCGGCGGTGAAACCGCTGAAGGTCGGCGTCGGCATCAATACCGGCGACTGCGTCGTCGGCAACATGGGATCGGAACAGCGCTACGGCTACACCGTGCTCGGCGACGCGGTGAACCTGGCCTCGCGGCTGGAATCCCAATCGCGCACCTATGGCGTCGACGTCGTGATCGGCGAAACGACCGCGACGGCGGTGCAGGCGCGCTTCGCGCTGCTCGAACTCGACCTGATCGCCGTCAAGGGCAAGTCCGAGGCGGTGCGCGTTTTCACCAT
>JAEULC010000021.1 GCA_016792605.1 Rhodospirillales bacterium | reverse complement strand
GTCGTCTGCACGCTCGACTCGAACGAGTACGCCGAGGCGTTCCCGCCCGAGCGCTGGGGTCACCTGCGCAAGGGCCTCGTCGTGTCGGCGGAGCGGGCGGGCCTGCTCTACTACGCGCTGCCGGACGAGGACATGAAGCTGCTGAAGCGGCAACGCGCCTGATGCCGCCCTCGGCGCTTGCGCCCTACTTGAACTTCACCGCCGCCAGCCGGATCACGCCGTCGGGATAGGGCACGAAGCCGTCGAGCTTCGCCGCCAGGCCGAAGATCCACGGGTTGTGGAACAGGTAGACGATCGGGCGGTCCTGGGCGAGCACGCCCGCCACCTGGTCGTAGAACCCCTTGCGCGCCGCGAGGTCGGTAGTGCCGCGCGCATCGTCCAGCGCCTTGTCGACGGCAGGATTGTTGTACTTGCCGTCGTTGGTCGGCGCGGTCGAGTGCAGCAGCAGGTGCAGATTGCCGTCGGGATCGGCGCGGCCGCTCCAGCCCACCAGCGACGCCTCGAACTCGCCCTTGCGCTGCCGCGCCAGCATGGTGATGAATTCGACCGCCTGGATCTTCAGCTCGATCCCCGCCTCCTTGACCATCTGCTGCAGGATCTGCGCGATCTGCTGGCGCTCGGTGTCGGTCGGCACCTGGATCGTCAGCGTCGGCGCGGCCACGCCCGATTCCGCCACCAGCTTCCTCGCCAGCGCCACGTCGCGCTTCGGCACCGGGAAGGCCTGGTTGTAGAAGGCGTCGCCGGGCGGGAAGGCCTGGTTGCCCGGCACATAGGCGCCGGCCGAGACCACCTGGGTCAGCGCCTCGCGGTCGATCGCCGCCTCCAGCGCCAGGCGCAGCTTGGCCTGCTTGGCGAAGGGCAGCGTGGCGGCGTTCGGGCCGTTGGCGATGTTGAAGGTGATGCCCTGGTAGGCCCGGCTCATCATGGTCGCCAGGCGCAGCTTCTGGTCGTCCTTCACGACAGGCGCGTCCTGTGCCGCCACGCGCTCGATCAACTCAAGCTGGCCCGAGCGCAGGTTGTTGAGGCGCGTCGTCGAGTCCGGCATGCCGGAGAATACGACCGACTTGAAGTGGTAGCGCGCCGCGTCCCAGTGCCGGTCGAACTTCTCCAGCCAGATGCGGTCCTGGATCACGCGGCGCACGAGGCGATAAGGACCGGAGCAGACCAGGTTGTTGCCGAAATTCGCCCCGCCGGCCTCCACCGCCTTGGGCGAGACCATCATGCCGGCGCGATCGGCGAGCTGGGCGAAGAGCGGCGCGAAGGGGCGGTGCAGGTTCATCCTGACCGTCAGCGGATCGACGACCTCGACCGACTTGATGGCGCTGATCTCGCCGCGCCGCCGGCTCTCCGGCAGCGTCAGGTTGCGATCGAGATTGTACTTCACCGCCGCCGCATCGACCTTCTCGCCGTCGTGGAACAGCGCGTCGGGGCGAAGCTTCATCGTGGCGCTCATGCCGTCCGCCGCCGTCTCCCACGAAACGGCGAGCCGCGGCACCAGCTTCCAGCCCCGGTCGATCTCGACCAGCGTGTCGCAGAGCGACGACAGCACATGCCGGCCGACGAAACTGAAGCTGACCGCCGGATCGAGGTTGTCCGGGTCGTCCTGCAGCCCGATGCGCAGCTCCTGCGCCATCGTTGCCTGCAGCCCGGCGCCCGCCAGCGCCGCGGCCAGTACCGCCGTCTTGATCCAACCACGCACGCCACGCTGCAATTCGGCCATCACCTTAGCCTTTCGTCGACAGGTCAACGGAGTGTCTATTCCCGCCCCAGCCGCGCCAGCACGCGCTTGCGCGCATCGCCGCGGTCGCGGTCCGAGACATGGATCAGCTCGCCGATCTTGCGGAAGAGGCTCGCCTCGTAGTCGTGCAGTGCGCCGTCGGCGTACATCACCTCGCACAGCATCTCGACGAGCCGGATCCGCTCCTCCTCGCTGAAATGCCGCGCGATCACGCGGGTGAACTCGAAGAGCTGGGTCGAGTCCGATACCTTGGCCTCGGCGGCCGCCACCAGGTCGGCCGTCTCCGCCGGGGAGAGGTCGAAGCGCTCGCGCAGCACGCGCTCGATCGCCGCGCGCTCGCGGTCGTCGAAATGCCCGTCGAGCATTGCCGCCTCGATCAAGAGCGCCCCCGCGGCGATTTGCATCTCGTGCTTGGCGTGCTTCGGCGTGCCCGCCTGGCCGGGCGAAAACAGGTTCAGGATGTGCTGCAGCATGAAGACTCCGCCGGGATGTGCGCTTAGGGATTCGGGAAGCTGACGGGCCTACCGCATCACGTCCTTCACCTTGGCCGCGAGCTGCTTCAGCGAGAAGGGCTTGGGCAGGAAGTAGACGTCGCCGGCGGTGTTGATGCGCTTGGCCAGCGTTTCCTCGGCATAGCCCGAGATGCAGATGACCTTCAGCTTCGGCAGGCGCTGGCGCGCGTGCTGCACCAGGGTCGGCCCGTCCATGTTCGGCATGACGACGTCGGTGATGAGCAGGTCGATCACGCCCTTGCCGTCCGGGCCGGCGGGCTTCTCGGCCAGCATCTTCTCGATCAGCTCCAGGGCCGCGTCGCCGGACTTGGCCTCGGTCACGGTGTAGCCCTTGTTGCGCAGCGCGCGGGCCGAGAACATCCGGACCGGGTCCTCGTCCTCGACCAGCAGCACCAGGCCCGAGCCGGTCAGGTCGCCGCTCGCCGCCTTCTCGGCGTCGGCCGCGGTCTTCTCCTCCGCCTGGCCGACATGGACCGGCAGGAAGATGCGGAAGGTGGTGCCCTTGCCGGGCGTCGAGTCGACGAAGATGAAGCCGCCGGTCTGCTTGACGATGCCGTAGACCGTGGACAGGCCGAGGCCGGTTCCCTGCCCGACTTCCTTGGTCGAGAAGAACGGCTCGAAGATGCGGTCGAGGATCTCCATCGGGATGCCGGTGCCGGTGTCGATCACCTCGATCACCACGTAGTCGCCGGCGGGCATGGTCTCCACGCCGTGCTGGATCGGCGTCTCGACGCGCACCGGCTCGGTCTGGATCGTCAGCACGCCGCCGTTGCTCATGGCGTCACGGGCGTTCACGGCCAGGTTGATGATGACCTGCTCGAGCTGCCCCTGGTCGACGCGCACCAGCCCCAGGTCGCGGCCGTGCACCATCTTGAGCTCGATGCCCTCGCCGATCAGCCGGCGCAGCAGGTTCGACAGCTCGGCCAGCGCGTCGGTGACGTTCAGCACCTTGGGCTGCAGCGTCTGCTGGCGCGAGAAGGCCAGCAGCTGGCGCACCAGGTTGGCGGCGCGGTTGGCGTTCTGCTTGATCTGCATGATATCGGCGAAGGACTGGTCGCCCGGCCGGTGGCGCAGCAGCAGGAGGTCGCAGAACCCGATCATCGCGGTGAGCAGGTTGTTGAAGTCGTGCGCGATGCCGCCGGCGAGCTGGCCGATCGCCTGCATCTTCTGCGACTGGGCGAACTGCGCCTCCAGGCTTTTGCGCTCCGTCGTGTCGACGAAGCTGGCCATGAGGCCGGCCTCGCCCGCGGCGTCGGTCTGGCGGCTGAGGTAGAGGGCGGCGATACGGTCGCGCCCGTCGGCCAGGCGCACCTCGAGCGGCGTCGCCGGCGCGCGGCCGGCAAGGGTGAGGCGGATGCGGGTCTCCGCCTCCTTGCGGTCGCGCGGGTCGATCAGCTCGGCCAGCGTGCGCCCGATCGGCTCCTGTCCGCCGGCGCCGATGAGCTGGCGCAAGGCCGGGTTGCAGTCGAGCACGCGGCCCTGGCGGTCGAGCGAGGCGATGACGACCGGCGCGTTCTCGAACAGGGTCTGGAAGCGGTGCTCGGACCGCCGCAGCGCCTCGGCCATCTGCCGCTCGGGCGTCAGGTCGCGCACGACGGACCGGGTGCGCAGCGCGCCGGACGCGCCGCCGCCGACGATCGTCTGGGTGATCGAGGCCTGAAACACCCGCCCGCGGCGGCCGCGCAGCGTGACCTCGGCGCCCTTGCTGGCGTCCTGGCCGCCGAAGGGGTCGTAGGGCGCCGTGCCCGAGGGCGGCTGCTGGGCCAGGAACTGGTGCAGCCGGGCCGAGGTTATCACCATGTCCTCGGGCGTGCACTCCAGCCAGGCGGCCAGCGTCTGGTTGACGAACTCGAACCGCCCCTCGGCGTCGACCGAGTAGAAGCCGATGGGCGCGTTCTCCAGGAAGTCGACGAGCTTGGCCTGCTCCTCGCGCACGACGGACTCGATCTCGCGCCGCGAGGTGACGTCGCTGACCGTCCACAAATTGTAGCCGGACAGCGACGGCACGGGGTGGGCGGAAATCTCCCACCACGCAGTCTTGCCGGTGGGCGAGGTGACGCTGACCTCTTCCTGCGCCACCTGGCTCAAGGCCGCGGCAGCCGCCAGGCGCTCGAAGCGCATCCGCGCGTTGTCGTCGCTGGTCAGCCGCGACGCCAGCGCGTTGATCGGGAACTCCTCGAAATGCCCGACCATGATCTGGAAAACGGCATTGGCGTGGACCAGACGCCCCTCGGCGTCGATCACCACGGCGCCGCCAGGCAGCGCGTCGACCGCGTGGGCCAGGACCTCGGCGTGGCGCTGCGCGGTCTGCGCCGCCTTCTCGGTGCGCGCGAGCGCCAGGAGCGCGATGCCGGCCAGCGAGGCGAGCGCGATGCCGACCGCGGCCGGCGCCGTCGGGTCGACGCCGGTCACCACCGTCGCCAGCAGCACCAGCATGGTCATGACCAGGATCAGGGCGAGGCCGACGCGCAGCAGCCACGGGTCGCCCGCTTGAACCAGGCCGCGCAGACGTCGTGCAACTCGGATCATGGGCGGGGGATTATATACGCCCGCGGCGAAAAATCATGCGCGGCGGCGGGATGCGGGCCTAGGCGGCGACCGGAGTCGCCGGGGCCGGCGCCGGGGGGAAGGTGACGCGGACCGTGGTGCCCTTGCCGGCCGCGCTGTCGATCGCCAGCCGGCCGCCATGCAGCTCGGCCAGGCGCACCGAGATCGGCAGGCCGAGGCCGGTGCCGGGCTCGCGCCGCTGGGTGATCTCCCGGACCTGGCCGTAGGGTTCCAGCGCGGTCCGGATGTCCTCCGCCGTCATGCCGATGCCGGTGTCGGCGACCTCGACCACGGTGGCGCCGTCGCCGGCCGTGCCGAGCGACACCGACACGCGGCCGCCCGGCCCGGTGAACTTCACCGCGTTCGACAGCAGGTTCAGCAGGATCTGGCGGAACGCGAGGTCGTCGGCGAAAACCTGGACGCCGGACGCCGCGGTCGCCTCGACCTGCACGCCCTTGGCCACGGCCCGGGGCCCGACCATGGACAGGCAGGAATCGACGATCTGGCGCCAGTCGAGCGCCGAGGGCTGGATGTCGCGCCGGCCGGCCTCGATCTTCGACAGGTCCAGGATGTCGTTCATCAGCCCCAGCAGCATCAGGCCGCTCTCGTTGATGTGGCCGACATACTCGCGGTAGCGGTCGTTGCCGACCGGCCCCCAGCTTTCGTTCCGGATCAGGTCCGAGAAGCCGATGATCGCGTTCAAGGGGGTGCGCAGGTCGTGGCTCATGTTGGCCAGGAACTGCGACTTGCACTTGCTGATCTCCTCGGCCACGCGCCGCTCGTTGAGCAGCGCGCCGATCGTCAGCACGTTGAGCGCCAGGATCACGATCAGCACGCCGACGAGCTGCATCGGATTGCCGATGCCGGGCGCGCGGAACGGCCCGTAGCCGATCACCGTGCCGACGCAGGCGATCACCGCGACCAGCGAGATCAGCGAATAGGACGCGCGCAGCGACATGCGCAGCGCGACCCAGGACACCGGCAGCACCAGCATGAAGGGCAGCGCCCAGTGGATCGTGCCATGGGCAAGGGAGGTCCCGGCCGGCAGCGGCGCGAACAGCAGGACCGAGATCGCCGCCACCGCGCCCCAGACCGCCAGGTCGCCGCGCTCGGCGGGGCCGCGGAAGGGCTGGCCGACCGGCTGGGACAGCTTCTCGACCCCGAGCCACAGCAGCACGGCGGGGGCGAAGAACAGCGTGCCACCGCTGTCGCAGAGCCACCACGCGATCCAGATCGAGTAGATCGCGGCGGCCGGCAGCGGCTCGTTCGCCATCCAGTTGGCGAGCGCGATGGCGAAGGCGCCGGTGGAGGCGGTCAGCGCGGGGTGGATCAGGATGTTGCAGGCGACGAACACGACGACGCCGCTGAACCGCTCGAACAGCCCCTCGGCGGGCTGGAAGCGACGGGTCAGCGCGGCGCCGATCACCGGACCCAGGCTGTTGCCGAGCGAGATGATCGCGGCTTCGTAGAACGGCGCCTGGAAGACGAGGAAGTTTGCGATCATCGAGCCGACGAACAGGCCCGGCGCGAGGCGGAGGCCCCCCGCCAGCGCCGCCACCACGGCCACGCTGGCCGGCAGCCAGATCGGCGCCGGGAACAGGCTGTAGGCCGCGAAGAACTGGCTGACGGCGAGGCCGAGCACGGCATAGGCGAAGGCAGCGGCGAAATTGCCGGCCAGCCAGGGCATCGGCCCGTCGCCGACCAGACGGAGTTCCGACCAGCGCTGCACCAAGGCCCGCAAGGCCGCTTGCCGGGGTATCGGCTGACGGGCCACCGGCTGGGTAATCGCGGCCGCGCTGTGCGGCGTGCCCGTCATGACTGCTCGGCGCCTTCCTGGTCGATCGGCGCCCTCCCTCGGGGACCGGCCGTCACCGGCGGTTCCTGGAGGCCCTCGGCGCCAGCCCTCATAAGACCCGGAATTCGTATAGGTAGCGTTAACGTGGCCCGGCGGTCGCCGGGGCCCGCGCCTTCAGCTTCATCACGTAGCTGATGATCTGCGCCACGGCGCGGTAGTGCTCCTCGGGGATCTCCTGGTCCAGCTCGACGCCGGCGAAGAGCGCGCGGGCAAGCGGCGGGTTCTCGACCAGCGGCACGCCGTGCTCGCGCGCCACCTCGCGGATCCGCATCGCGACCTGGTCCGCGCCCTTCGCCACCACGCGCGGCGCCGCCATGCGCTCCTGGTCGTATTTCAATGCCACGGCAAAATGCGTCGGGTTGGTGACCACCACGTCTGCCTCCGGCACCGCCGCCATCATCCGCCGCCGCGCGCGCTGGACGCGCAGCGCGCGGATCTTGCTCTTGATATGCGGGTCGCCTTCCTGCTGCTTGCCCTCGTCGCGCACCTCCTGCTTGGTCATGCGCATCGACTTCTGGTGCTCCCAGAGCTGATAGCCGTAGTCGAGGATCGCGATCATGATCATCGCCGCGGTGACGCCGACCAGAAGCCGCATCGTCAGCCACATCGTCGTGGTCAGGATGTCCTCGACTCCCTGCCCGACCCACAGGTCGATGCCGGTAAGGCTCGGCGCCACCGCCATTACCGCGACCGTGCCGACGATCGCCATCTTGAGCAGGTTCTTGACCAGGTCGACCATGCCGCGCACGGAGAAGATGCGCTTCAGCCCCGTCGCCGGCGACAGCTTCGACCATTTCGGCTTGATCGCCTCGGCCGAGAACAGCAAGCCGTGCTGCAGGACCGGCGCGGCGATCGCGACCAGCAGCATCAGGCCCAGCACCGGGACCACGGCGAAGGCGATCTCGGCCGAGGTCGCCCACAGCAGGCTGAAGGTTTCCTGCGTTCCCATCGGGAAGCTCTCGGGGCGCTCGATGAACCCGCGCATCGTCGTCATGAGCTGGCTCGACACGCCCGCGCCCATCACCACGATCGCGATCGTGCCCGCCATGATGGCGAGCGCGTTGCCGACCTCGCGCGATGTTGCGACCTGGCCCTTGTCGCGCGCTTCCTGCAACCGTTTGGATGTCGGGTCTTCTGTCTTGCTTTCCTTGTCCTGTTCGCCTTCT
The DNA here is from genome assembly GCA_016792605.1 of Rhodospirillales bacterium. Taxonomy (GTDB): domain Bacteria; phylum Pseudomonadota; class Alphaproteobacteria; order JAEULC01; family JAEULC01; genus JAEULC01. The sequence continues at coordinate 3,200 of JAEULC010000021.1, read as the reverse complement.
GCCATGGCTCAGCGTCCCAGCAGGATCTGGTCGAACAGGGCGGCGTAGTTCTGCAGGAAGAAGCTCATCGTCGCCGGCAGCACGATCGCGGTCACGGCGAGCGCGCCCAGGATCTGCAGCGGGATGCCGACGAAGAACACCTGCATCTGCGGCACCAGCCGCGCCAGCAGGCCGAGGCCGACATTGAAGACGAAGCTCAAGACCAGGAACGGCGCCGAGAGCTGGACCGCCACGCCGAAGCTGTTGGCCACCACGCGCATCATGGCGCCGTTCATCAGCTCGACGTCCGGCACGGTCCCGGGGACAAACAGGCGATAGGAGTCGACCAGCGCCCCGAAGGCGCGGTGGTCGATGTCCAGCGAGAACACCAGCACCAGCGCCATGGTCGACATGAACGAGCCGAAGGCGGAACTCTCCTGCGCCAGCATCGGGTTGAAGATCGTCGCCGAGGCGAGATTGGACTGGAAGGCGATGATCATGCCGGCGATCTGCAGCGTCGACGCCAGGACGTTTGCCAGGCTGCCGATGAAGAAGCCGATCAGCAGCTCGCCAATCACCACGCCGAAGAAAGCCAGGCCGCTCTGGGGCATCGGCGGCAGGGAGGCGCTGACCGCAGGGGCAGCCGCCAGCGACACGGCGACGGCGAGCGCCAGGCGCACGCGCATCGGCACGGTCTGCTGGCCGACGCCGGGCAGCAGCATCATGGCCGCGCCGAAGCGGCAAAAGATCAGCATCAGCGCGAAGAGGTCGCCCTGGACCAGGCGGTCGAGCATGGCGCCCGCCGTCCCTAGGAGCCTATCGCGACGATACGGTCGAACAGCTCGAGCGTGAAGCCGCGCAGGACCGAGAGCATGAAGGGCATCAACAGCAGCATGCCGACGAAGAGCACCAGCATCTTCGGCACGAAGGTCAGCGTCGCTTCCTGGATCTGGGTCAGCGCCTGGAAGATCGAGATCGCCAGGCCGACCACCAGCGCCACCAGCATCAGCGGCCCCGCCGCCTTGATCATGACCCAGATCGCCTCGCGCCCGACATCGAGCACTTCGGTCTCGTTCATTCCGGTCCCCTTGACCAGCCGCCTTCTGCGGCCCCGATAGGCGCCTGACGCCCCGACCCGGCGGGACGCTACATCGGCATCCGCAGGATTTCCTGGTAGGCGTTGACCATGCGGTCGCGCACCGCCATCGCGGCCTGCAGCGCGACGTCGGCGTTGTTCACGGCGTTCACCACCTCGGCGAGCTCGGCCTTGCCGGCGATGCCGGCGACGGTCGCCCGCTCGCCCGCCCGCACGCTGTCGATGACGGCGCCTGTGGCCTGCTTCAGCACCGTGGCGAAGTCGTCACCGGCAACGCCCGGCGGCTCCATGCCGGGGGCGCCCGACTTGGCGAGCGCGGAGGTGTAGGCGGCGGTGGCGTTGGCGATCGGGGCGGCCATGGTCGGTCTCCTTAGTCGCGCAGCAGGTCGACGGTGCTGGACATCATGCCGCGCGCCGCGCGCACGACCTGCAGGTTGGCCTCGTAGCTGTGCTGCGCCTCGCGCAGGTCCATCGCCTCGGACAGCGAGTTCACGTTCGGCGTGCGGACATAGCCCTTGGCGTCGGCGGCGGGATGCGACGGGTCGTACTTCATCCCAAGCTCGCTGGTGGTGTCTTCCTTGATCTTGTTCACCTTCACGCGCTGCGTGCCGCTGGCGCGGTCGAGTTCGTTCTTGAACGTGATCGTCTTGCGCCGGTAGGGCTCGCCGCCCGCCGTCTTGGAGGTGGTGTTGGCGTTGGCCAGGTTCTCCGAGGTCACCCGCACGCGCTTGGACTGGGCGTTCAGGCCCGAGGTCGCGATTGCCACCGAATCCTTGAGATCCATCGTTCAGGGCTCCTTGGTTCCGCTAGCGCCGCAGCACCGATTTCAGCATCCCCAGATGCTTGCGGTACAGGTTGGTGGTCATCTGGTAGTCCATCTGTGTGTCGGTGATGCGCGAGGTCTGGTCCTCGACCGAGACGTCGTTGCCCGAGGGCGACTTCTCGGCGCCCAGCTTCGCGCCGGCGAGCTTGGTGCGGCTCTCGGGCACCTGCGGCGCGATGTGGCCCGCGTTGGTGGTCTGCATCTTGACCGGCAGGCCGGCCGAGGCGCCGGTCCGCGTTGCCGCCAGCCCGGCCCCGGCGCCCTTGCCGCCCACGCCGAAGCGGGCGAGCACGCGCTTGAAATCCTGCTCCCGAAGGTCCTGGGTCTTGTAGCTTGGGGTGTCGGCATTGGCCATGTTCTGCGCCAGCACGACCTGGCGGTCGGTCAGCCAGGTCATGCGCTTGCGCATCATGCCGAACACGGCGTAGCTGTTCAGATCCATGCTGTCGGGCCCATCCGGGCGTTCCCGCTGAAGCGGCCGGCACGCGGCCGGCCAATCGTTAACGCGGCGCCCCCGCGCCGGGGCCCGCGCCGGAACGGGTAACGGGCCCTGGCCGGGATTTTCGGGGCAATATTCTAAAAAACAGTTAAACCGCATTTTACTAAATATCTGGGATACGCTACGGTTTCCGATGCGGCGATTTGCGCTCGGGACAAGAACGCAATCGCACTGCAGGGAGGGGCTGCATGCTATTTTTGACGCGCAAGGTAGGCGAGTCCGTCATCATCAACGGCGAAATCGAGGTCACCGTTGTTGAAGTGCGCGGCAAGTCGGTGAAACTCGGCTGCACCTTCCCCCCCCACGCCAGCGTCCTGCGTCGCGAACTCTACGAGCGGATCAAGGCCGAGCGGGAACTGGTAGGCGGCCCGGCCGACCAGCCCATCACCACCCCGAACCAGACCGCGCGCCGCCAGCCCTGAAAGCGCTCTCTTGCGCGACCCGCCCGCGGCGCGGAATTAAGCAAATATTCACCTAGTTGGTTAACAGTCCGGGGGTCGCGCCGGCGCGCGACGCTGATGGGGCCAGAAGGCCTCCAGAGGACGTGAAACCGTGGCCAACCCCGAGGCCCCCAAGGCCGGCAGCAAGCCGATCGCCATCGCGCTCCGCTACGACGCGGGCCGCGACCCGGCGCCGCGCATCGTCGCCAAGGGCCACGGCCAGGAGGCCGAGGACATCCTGCGCGTCGCCTTCGCCAACGACGTCAAGGTGCGCGAGGACGCCGATCTCGCCGAGCTGCTGCACGCGGTCGACCTCGACAGCCTGATCCCGCTCGAGGCCTTCACCGCCGTCGCCGAGATCCT
>JAEULC010000004.1 GCA_016792605.1 Rhodospirillales bacterium | reverse complement strand
CTTGCGCATCTCGGTCTCGTCGACGGTCAAGAGGTCGCGGCCCTCGAACAGCACCTGGCCGCCGGCGAAGCGCCCGGGCGGCATCGGCACCAGGCGCAGGATCGACAGCGCCGTGATCGACTTGCCGCAGCCGCTTTCGCCCACCACGCCCAGCGTCTCGCCGCGGTGCAGGTCCCAGGAGACGCCGTCGACCGCCTTCACCACGCCGTCGCGATTGTGGAAATGGGTGCGCAGGTCGCGCACGCTGAGCAGCGGCGGGCCTTTGTCGTTGGCCATCACAGCCGCCGCCGCATGCGCGGATCGAGCATGTCGCGGAACCCGTCGCCCAAGAGGTTCACCGCCAGAACGGTCAGGGTCAGGAACAGGCCGGGGAAGCCCAGGATCCAGAAGGCGCGCGACACGAACTGCCGCCCCTCGGCCATGATGTTGCCCCAGCTCGGAATCGAGGGCGGCGTGCCGGCGCCGAGGAAGCTCAGGATCGCCTCCAGGATCATCGCCGAGGCGCAGATATAGGTCGCCTGCACGATCAGCGGCGCCACGGCGTTGGGCAGGATGTGGCGCAGCAGCAGCCGGTGGAAGCGCGTGCCGATGGCCTCGGCCGCCTCGACGAAGGGCTGCTCGCGCAAGGACAGCACCACCGAGCGCACCAGGCGCACGATGCGCGGCACCTCGGGCAGGACGATGGCGATCACCACGGTCTGCAGGCTGGCCTTGGTCAGCGCCATCAGCGCGATCGCCAGCAGGATGCCGGGCACGGCCATCAGCCCATCCATGATCCGCATGACGATCGCATCGACCCATCGCACGAAGCCGGCGACCAGCCCGATCAGCGTGCCGATGGTCGTCGCCACCACCGCCACGGCGATGCCGACCTGCAGCGACACGCGGCTGCCGTAGAGCACGCGGCTGTAGAGGTCGCGGCCCAGATGGTCGGTGCCGAACCAGTTCTTCGCCGAGGGCTCGCGCAGGCGCTGGATCGGGTTGATCTTCATCGGGTCGACCGTGCCGAGATAGGGCGCGAAGACCGCGACCGCGACCAAGGCCAGCATGATCGCCATGCCGATGGTGATCGTCGGGTTGCGGCGGATCGCAGTCCACACGGCCGAGCGGCGCGGCTTGGCGGCGGGCAGGTCGATCGCGCCGGCGCTCATGGCCTAGTACCGGATGCGCGGGTCGACGACCGTGTAGATCAGGTCGACGATCAGGTTGATGACGAGGTAGAGCACGGCGAAGACCAGGATGACGCCCTGGATCACCGGGTAGTCGCGGCGCAGGATCGCGTCGACGGTCAGCCGGCCCAGGCCGGGAATGTTGAACACGCTCTCGGTCACCACCACACCGCCTAGCAGCAGCGCCACGCCGATGCCGATGGTGGTCACGATCGGCACCGAGGCCGGCTTCAGCGCGTGGATCAGCAGGACCGGCAATTGCGACAGGCCCTTGGCCTTGGCGGTACGGATGTAGTCCTGGCTCAACACCTCGATCATGCTGGCGCGCGTCATGCGGGCGATCAATGCGACATAGACGATACCGAGGCCGAGGGACGGCAGGGCGATGTTACGCAGGAACGGCACCAGCCCTTGCGCGATCGGCGTGTAGCCCTGGACCGGCAGCCATTCCAGCCGCACGGCGAACACCCAGATCAGGAAATAGCCCAGGGCGAAAACCGGCACGGAGAAGCCGAGGACCGCGAAGCCCATCACCAGGCGGTCGGGCCAGCGCCCCGCCTTCCACGCCGCCAGCACGCCGATCGGCACGGCGACGACGATGGCGATCGCCATGGTCATGAAGGTCAGCGCCAGGGTCGGCTCGATCCGCTGGGCGATCAGCCGGCTGACGGGCAGGTTGGAGAAGATCGAACTGCCCAGGTCGCCGCGCACCAGCGCCCAGGACCATTCCAGAAACTGCTCGGGCAGCGGCCGGTCCAGGCCCAGGCGGGCGCGGATCCGCGCGATGTCCTCGCCCGAGGCCATGTCGCCGGCGATGATCGCGGCCGGGTCGCCCGGCGACAGGTGCAGCAACAGGAACACGAACAGCGCCACCACCAGAATCACTGGTATGGCGGCCAGCAATCGCCGTGCCAGATAGGCGTACATCAGCCCTGTTTGTCCCCACCGCCGTGGCGCGCTGTCGCGCCCGGGCCCCCTGTTTTGCGGCAAGCTTATGGGACTATGCGCGGGGGCTCAACCTTCCTGTGCAGCGACCGGAATGATAGGGTCCGCCGCCCTGAAATCCCGGAGGCCGCACGTCAGCCATGACCCCTTCCCGCCTCTACGACGCCTATGTCTTCGACCTGGACGGCACGGTCTACCTGGGCGACGCCCTGCTGCCGACCGCAGGCGAGACGATCCGCCGCCTGCGCGCCCTCGGCAAGCGGACGCTGTTCCTCAGCAACAACCCCACCAAGACCCGCGCCACCTATGTCGAGAAGATGGCGAAGCTCGGCTTGCCGACGCCGGAGGACGACATCGTCAACTCGTCCATGGTGATGGTGTCGTTCCTGAAGGCGACCCTGCCCAAGGCGCGGCTTTTTGTCGTCGGCGAGGCGGCACTGATGCAGGATCTGCGCGACGCAGGCTTCACCCTGGTCGACCAAGCCAAGGACACCGACGCGGTGATCGCCAGCTTCGACCGAACGTTCGAATACCGCAAGCTGCAGGTCTCGTTCGACGCGATCCGCGCGGGCGCCCGGTTCTTTGCCACCAACGGCGACCGCTACTGCCCGGTGCCGGGTGGCGGCGAGCCGGACTGCGCCGCGATCATCGCCGCGATCGAGGCCTGCACCGACACGAAGTGCGAGGCGATCGTCGGCAAGCCCTCGCGCCACACGATCGACGCGATCCTGGGCCTGGTGAAGCTGCCGGCCGGGGACTGCATCATGATTGGCGACCGGCTCGAGACCGACGTGAAGATGGGCAACGACGCCGGCATGGCCAGCGCGCTGACCATGACCGGCGCCACGACCCGGGAGATGCTCGCGCGGTCGCCGATCACGCCCAGCTACGTGATCGACGGCCTCGTGGACCTGCTACCCGCCGCCCATCGCTAACCGCCGCTGAGCGCCTGCACGATCTGGATCGAGTCCGTCGGCGCCAGCGGGCGCGCGACGTCGAACACCTGCTCGCCGTTGATGAAGAAGCGCATGTGCCGGCGCATCTGGTCCTGCTCGTCGATCATGCGGAACCGTATGCCCGGGAACTGGCGCTCGAGGTCCGCCAGCACCTCGGTCAGCGTCGCGCCGCTGGCCTCGACATAGCGCTTCTTCGTGTAGGGCAGCAGCGGGCCCGGGATCAGTACCTGCATCGCCCGTTCCTCCCCTCCTAGCCGAGCTCGGCCGCCTCGACCGCGTAGATCTCGGGCAGGTGCCGCGCCATCAGCGACCAGCGCTCGCCCTCGTCGCGGCCAACCCACAGCTCGCCGCTGGTCGTGCCGAAGTAGAGCCCGACCGGGTCGAGCGTGTCCGCGGCCATGGCCTGCCGCTTGACGGTCCACCACGCCTGGCCCGCGGGCATGCCGTTCGACTGGCGCTGCCAGGTCCTGCCCGCGTTGCGCGTCACGAAGGCGCCGGGGATACCGCCCGGGCTGGTGCGCGGCCACACCGTCGTGCCGTCCATCGGAAACACCCAGGCAGTCTTGTCGTCGCGCGGATGCACCACCATGGGCAGGCCGATATCGCCGACCTTCTTCGGCATCGCGTTGCCGATCCGCACCCAGGTCGTCGAGGGCCGGTCGAGCCGGTAGACGCCGCAGTGGTTCTGCTGGTAGAGCCGGTCCGGATTCGTCGGGCACATGCGGATGCAGTGCGGGTCGTGGAAGGTCGGCGTGGAACTGTCGAAGCCGGGGACCGTCTCCAGCCCGTCGAGCATCGGCTTCCAGGTGACGCCGCCGTCCAGCGACTCGTGCACCCCGCCGCCCGACATGCCCATGTACATGTGCTTCGCATCGCGCGGGTCGATGATCAGCGAATGCAGCTTCGGCCCGTCGGGCGTGCCGTCCTGCACCGACCCCATCCACTCGATGTATTTCGGGTCGTTGTTGATCTTGGAGAACGAGGTCCAGGTGACGCCGCCGTCCTCGCTGCGGAAGACGCCCTGCGGCGACGTGCCGGCGTACCACACGTCCTTCTCACTGGCATGGCCCGGAGTCAGCCAGAAGGTATGGTCGACGCTGCGGCCCGGCTTGCCATCCGTCGCCTTGTCGAAGGCGGGCGGCCGCTTGGCCTCCTTCCAACTTTTCCCCAGGTCGGTCGAGCGGTAGATCGTCGGCCCCAGGTGGCCGGTCTTGGCCGCGGCCAGCAGCGTCCGCCCGTCGCGCGGGTCCAGCACCATGTGCTGGATGATGTGGCCGAGGAAATGCGGCCCATCGACCTTCCAGGCCTTGCGGCCGGCGTCGCCGCGATAGATCCAGGCGCCCTTGCGCGTGGACACCAGCGCCGCGAGGCGCGTGGAGGGCGCGCGGGCGGATTTCTTCACGGCGGGCTTCCTGGCCTTGGCGGCCTTCTTCGCAGTCGTAGCCATGCTCTCTCTCCCAATCCCCTCTAATTCGTGACGGCGGCGTTGCGTTACATGTCGACGATCATCTTGAAGCCGCCATAGGTCATGCGCTTGACGTCGAACGGCATCTTCTTGTTGTGCATCATCGCGGTGATGCGCTTGTCCTTCATCACCTTGGCGTTGACCTTGTCGCGCTGCGCCTTCGACTTGTAGACGATGTAGGAGAAGACGACCGTCTCGCTGGGCTTCGTCTTCGCCAGCTTCACGAAGGGAATGCCGAAATCGGACTTGATGTCGTCGCCGACGCATTCGATGTAGTCGAGCGCACCGTGCTCCTTCCACACCTTGCCGGCCTTCTTCGACATCGCCGCATAGGCCGCGACGTTGCGCTTGGGCACGGGGATCACGAAACCGTCTACATACCTTGGCATTCCACTTCTCCTTCGTTGACGCTTCTTCGGGGGACGAAACTCACAAACCTTTCTCGACCATGTCGATGACGCGGTCGCCGAGGCGGTCGATCATCGCCCGTGGCATGGCCCGCATCGGGCCCTCGATGGTCAGCATCGCCAGGCCGTGGACGGCGGACCAGGCGAGGAACTCGGCGCCGTCGCGGCGCTGGTGCGGCAGGAGCCCGGCCGAGACCATCAGGTCGAGCGCGCCGCCCAGGAGCTGGAACGGGTTCTTTCCCGTGCCGACGCCGCGCCCCGAACCCAGGGGCAGCTCCGAGTCCTCCGTCACCGTGAACGCCGTGCGGAACAGCCCCGGTTCCGCCAGCGCGAACTTCAAGTAGCCGACGCCGATCGCGCGCAGGCTCGCCCGCGCAAACACCGCCGCGCTGCGCGACGGCTTCACCCGGGCCAGCTCCGCCTCCATCGCGCCGGCGACCTGTGACAAAGCCGTGTCGCGCACCGCTTTCAGCAGGTCGGCGCGCCCGGCGAAATGCCGGTAGGCGGCGTTCGGCACCACGCCCGCCTGCCGCGTCGCTTCGCGCAGCACCACCGCGTCGGGCCCGCCGTTGCGCGCCAGTTCGATCCCCGCCGCCAAAAGCGCGCGCCGCAGATCGCCATGGCGATAGGTGCTTCGGGCGGGAGGATCGGGATCAATCCGCATCGACGCAACCCGTGGAAAATCCGGATGTGGACACTGTACAGAAATCCTGCTAGAGAATGTGTACACTGTACACAAATGCCTCTCGCCGCGCAAGGGGCATTCGCAGGGAAGCAGGAGAAGATCGCATGTGGAAGAAGCTGGCGCTGGCCCTGATAGCGATCGTCGCCGTGCTGGCCGTCGTCGTCGCACTGCAGCCCGGCGAGTTTCGCGTCGCGCGCGCGATCACCATCGCCGCGCCGGCGCCCAAGGTCTTCGCCGAGGTGAACGCGATGCGTCGCTGGCAGCCCTGGTCGCCCTACGAGAAGCTCGACCCGGCGATGAAGCGCAGCTACGAAGGCCCGGAGGCCGGCCAGGGCTCGAGCTACACCTGGTCGGGCAACAGCCAGGCCGGCGAGGGCCGCGCGACGATCGTCGAGAGCCGTGCGAACGAGAAGATCCGCATCCGGCTCGACTTCCGCAAGCCCTTTGCCGCGACCTCGCATGCCACCTTCACGTTCAAGCCGCAGGGCAATGCCACCATCGTCGAGTGGGCGCTGGAAGGCGACAAGGACTACTTCGCCAAGGCGCTGCACCTGGTGATCGACATGGACAGGATGGTCGGCGGCCAGTTCGAGGAGGGCCTCGGCAATCTGCGCAAGGTCGCGGAGGCCAAACCCTGATCGAGTTCCCCCAAGCGTTACGAGGAGAAACGCGATG
>JAEULC010000436.1 GCA_016792605.1 Rhodospirillales bacterium | reverse complement strand
GCCGACGTTGCGCCGCTGGGCAATGGCGCGGATCTCGGCCTCGATCTTCGCGGCCAGCGCCAGGCGGTCCTTGTCGTCGGGCGCGCGGGCGTCGACGCTGAACTCGACCGTGCCGGGGATCACGTTGATCGCGCCGGGCAGCGCGTGGATCTTGCCGACCGTGCCGACCATGTTGGGGCCCGACGAACCCAGGCGCTCGACCGCCAGGATCGCCTCGGCGGCGGCGGCGAGCGCGTCGCGGCGCTGGGCCATTGGCACCGTGCCGGCATGGCCGGCCTCGCCCTCGAACTTCACTGCCAGGCGCACGCCGCCGGCGATCGCGGTCACCGTGCCGACGGCCAGGTTCTTCGCCTCCAAGACCGGCCCCTGCTCGATATGGATCTCGACGAAGGCCAGCACGTCCCCGGGCTTGCGCGCGAGCGCGCCGATCTTGTCCGGCTCGAGGCCGAAATCCGCCATCGCCTGGCGCAGGGTGATGCCGTCCGGATCCTTACGGTCCAGCACGGACGGATCGAACCGCCCGGCGATGGCGCGGCTGCCGAGCAGCGTGGTCTGGAACCTGACACCTTCCTCGTCGCCGAAGGCCACGATCTCCACGGCGTAGGGCAGGCGCTTGCCCGCCTTGTGCAGTGCCTTGATGCAGGAGATCGGCGCGATGATGCCGAGCATGCCGTCATAGCGCCCGCCGGCGCGCACCGTGTCCTGGTGCGATCCCATCATCAGGCAGGGCAGGCCGGGCTTTACGCCCTCGTAGCGCCCGACCGTGTTCCCCGAAGCGTCGACCCAGGTCTCCATGCCGGCGTCGCGCATCCAGCCCTGGATCAGCGCGATGGCCGCCTTGTGCTCCGGCGTGCAGAACCGGCGCGTCACGCCGGGGCCGCCCTCGCTCAAGCGCCCCAGTTCCTCGGCCCGCGCCATGATCTCCGCGCCGATCGCGTCCGCGTGCGGCAGGTCCAGAAGGCTCGTATCCATAGGCCAAGAATCCCGATTCGTTCACCCGGGAAGGACTATCGCCGTTGCCGCCTAGTGACGCAACGGATCAGGCGGCGGGATCGATCACGGTGGCGCGGGCGGCGCTGCGGGCCTGGGCGGCCATGCGGGCGGGGGCATTCGCGGCGCCGTACTGGTCGTAGCCGCCGACGCGCTCGACAATCTCGAAGAAGAACCGATCGGCGAAGCTCTCGGTATAGAGCTGCAGGTAGGCGCCGGTCTCCGTCTGGTCGTAGAGGATGCCGCGCCGGCGCATGCCGTCCAGCCGCGCCTCGTCGATGCCGAACCGCGCGCCGAGGTCGGCGTAGTAATTCTCGGGGATCGGCAGCAGCGACAGGCCGTTGGCGATCAGCAGGTCGGCCGTCGCGAACAAGTCATCCGTGCGGAACGCGATATGCGACACGCCGGCCCCGGCGAAGGTCGAGACGGAGCGCGCCGCGCCGGTGTTGCGGCTCTCCGAGATGTTGAGCGGCATGCGCACGCTGCGTGCCGCGTCGGCCATGGCGCGGCTGCGCACGATGCCGTGCGGGTCGGCCAGCACGAAGGGGCTCTCGGGCTCCAGGCCGAAGACGGCGCGATAGAACAGGATCCAGGAATCGAGCTGCCCCGGCGGCAGGGCCTGGGCCAGGTGGTCGATGGCGACGAGGCCCAGGGGCTGCGTCGCCATAGCGGGCTCGGTCAGGAAATCGACCTCCAGCGGATCGGGCGAGCCCGATGCGCTCTCGACCAGGTAGATCAGGCTGCCGTCCAGCGCGCGGATCGCGGGCACGCTGCGCTCGTGCGGCCCCAGCCGGCCGTCGTAGCGCTGGCAGCCCAGCGCCTCGGCGCGGCCCAGCGCCTGGGCGGCGTTGGAGACCTTAAGGCCGATGGCGCAGACGGCTGGGCCATGGACGAGGAAATAGGAGTGGGCGAAGGAGTCGGGCTCGGCGTTGAGCACGATGTTCACCGCACCCTGGCGGAACAGCGTCACGTCCTTGCTGCGGTGATGGCCGACGCGCTGGAAGCCGAGCATGCCCAGCATCTTCGCCAGGGCCGCGCCGGTAGGCTGGTCCACGGCCACTTCCAGGAAGGCGATGCCCTCGAGCTTCGGCACGGCCGGCGGGTGGAAGAGTTCGACGCGCGCTCCCGCGGAGGAGGTCGTCTCACGCTGCCGCACCTGTTCCTCGAGGTAGAGCAGGGACCGCATCCCATCGACCGCGTTCGAGCGGTTCGGGATGGCGCGGAAATCGTCGTTGAAGACCTCTAGCGAGATCGGGCCGCTGTAGCCCGCCTCCAGCGCCTTGGCCAGGAAGCCCGCAACGTCCAGGTCGCCCTGGCCGGGGAAGCAGCGGTAGTGCCGGCTCCAGGACAGCACGTCCATGCTGAGCCGCGGCGCGTCGGCAAGCTGGACGAAGAAGATCCGGTCGCCGGGGATGGACGCGATCGGCGCGGGATCGTCGCCGAGCGCCAGGGTATGGAAGCTGTCCAGGATCAGGCCCAGATGCGGGTGGTCGGCCATCTCGACCAGGCGCCAAGCCCGGCCAAAGGTGTTGACCCGCGTGCCCCAGGCCAGGGCCTCGTAGCCGACGCGCAAGCCCCGCCTGGCGGCGCGCTCGGCCATGGCGTGGAGCTGGGCGGCAGCACGGGCATCGTCGTCGATCGCCTGGGGCGTGGCGTTGGAGCAGACCAGCACCAGCGGCGCGCCAAGCTGCTGCATCACGTCGAACTTGCGCTCGGCGCGCTCCAGGTTGCGGGCGAACTGGGCGTCGCTGACCCCCTCCAGGTCGCGGAAGGGCTGGTAGAGCGCGATCCGCAACCCCAGGTCGGCGGCGATGTCGCGCACCTGGCGCGGCGAGCTCTCGTAGAACAGCAGGTCGTTCTCGAAGATCTCGACCGCGTCGAACCGGGCCGCGGCCGCGGCCGCCAGCTTGTCGCGCAGCATGCCGCTCAACGAAACCGTCGCGATCGACCGCCGCATGGGCGCCTCCCTCGGTTCATGTATTATGATTACAAAAATCTCCTATATTTCGGTGATTCGTCAATCGTCGGGTTTACCTTGCGCCCGGGCCGGGGCTTCAGCCAGTATCCCGCCCCTGGGAGGAACCGGGAGGCACCCCATGCCGACCAAGAAACAACCCGCCGCGCGTGCCGGGCACAACGGCGCGAACGGCGCCCATCCGGCCGCGACGACGCTCACCGAGGCCGTCTACGGCCGGCTGCGCAACGACATCCTGTTGGGCGTTCTGCGCCCGGGCGACAAGCTGAAGCTCGACGCGCTGCGACTGCAATACGACGCCAGCGTCAACACGCTGCGCGAAACCCTGTCGCGGCTGGTCTCCGAGGGGCTGGTGGCGAACGAGGGCCAGCGCGGCTTTACCGTGGTGCCGGCGTCGCTGGCCGATCTGCAGGACGTGACGGGCATGCGCCGGCTGCTCGAATGCCATGCCGCCAGCCTGTCGCTGAAGCACGCCGACCTGGACTGGGAATCGCGCGTCGTCGCCGCCTACCACAAGCTGTCGCGGATCGAGGCGGTGATCGACAGCGATCCGGCGCGCTACGGGCCGGAGCTGGAGGCCTATAACCGAGAGTTCCATTCGGCCCTGATCTCGGCCTGCGGCTCGCGCTGGCTGACCACCTTTCACGGCGTCACCTACGACCAGAGCCTGCGCTACCGCATGCTGGCCTTCAAGGTGCGCGACTTCCCGCGCGAGCAGTCCAGGCGAGAGCATCGCGAGATCCTGGACGCGGCCCTGGCGCGTGACATCGATCGGTTGATCCCCGTATTATCCGCCCATATCACAAAGGGGGCGGAGCTGTACGAGGATCGCGACCTGGCACCCGGGGATGCGCAGCGCCGCCGCGGCGCGCGATCGCAACGGCCGGCCGGGGGCGGGCGGCGGGACAAGCCGGGGGCGTTGACGCCGGGCCGCTAGGCGGATACATCCTATATTCGGAAAAAAATAGGATCGCTGGCATTGGCGGTCCGGCGCGCCGTCCACGGCGCGTTCAGGGGGAAACGGTTCGATGCGGCAGGGCGATCTGTCGGGTTCCAAAGTTCAGGCGGCCGCCATTCGCGGCACGCACCTGCTTGGCCTGGTCGGCTCGCCGATCAGCCAGTCGGCCGCCCCGGCGATGCACGAGGCCGCGGCCCGGGCGCTTGATCTGCGCTGCTTCTACCACCTGATCGACATTCCCGGCCTCGACCGCGCCGGGCTGCAGGCGACGCTCGACGGCGTGCGCCGCCTGGGCTTCTCCGGCGTCAACGTGACCTTCCCCTACAAGGAGGCGGTGGTCCCGCTGCTCGATCGCCTGTCGCCGGCCGCGGCCGGCATGGGCGCGGTCAACACC
>JAEULC010000435.1 GCA_016792605.1 Rhodospirillales bacterium | reverse complement strand
CGCCTGCTGCGGTCCTATCATGTCCTGCGCGAGCTTCGGCAGAACTCGGCCTGGTTCAAGCGCAACGAGGAGACGCTGCAGGCGATCTTGAACATCGTCGTGTTCGTCTTCGTGCTGACCGCCATCGTCTACGTCGTCGAGGAGCACCGGAACCCGAAGATCGAGACCTATGTCGACGCGCTCTACTTCACCGTCACGACCCTGACCACCACCGGCTTCGGCGACATCACGCCGTCCGGCACCAGCGGCAAGATCCTGGCGATCATCATCATGGTGTTCGGCGTGAGCCTGTTCATCCGGCTGATCCAGACGATCTTCCGCCCGACCAAGGTGCTGCACCCCTGCCCTTCCTGCGGGCTCAAGCGCCACGAGCCCGACGCCGTCCACTGCAAGCACTGCGGCCTCGTGCTGAACATCCCGGACGAGGGATAGGCGGCGCTTGCGCGGCCCGACCCGTCCGTAATATTACAGAATTAAGACAATCCCGGGAGGAACTCCGTGAAGATCGGCATGAACACCGACAGCCTGGCGTCGCTGCCCTTCGACCAGGTGCTGCAGCACGCCGCCAGGCTGAAGCTCGACATGATCGAGATCTGCTGCGGCAACTGGTCGTCGGCGCCGCATATCGACCTGCAGAAGATGCTGTCGAGCGAACCGGCGCGCCGCGAACTCCAGGCCAAACTCAAGGACCACGGCGTCGCCTTGAGCGCGCTCAACTGCTCCGGCAACCCGCTCGACCCCGGGCCGAAGGGCAAGGTGCACGACCAGGTGACGCGCGACACGATCAAGCTGGCGAGCCTGATGGGGGTGGAGCGCGTGGTGATGATGTCGGGCTGCCCCGGCGCACCCGGCAGCCAGCATGCCAACTGGATCACCGTCGAGTGGCCGGCCGAGGTGCGCGAGTGGCTGCGCTGGCAGTGGGACGAGGCGCTGATTCCCTACTGGAAGGGCCTGGTCCAGTACGCCAACAACCTGGGCATCCGAAAGCTCTGCCTGGAGCTGCACGGGTTCCAGAACGTCTACAACGTCCGCACCCTGCTGAAGCTGCGCGACGCCGTGGGCGAGACGGTCGGCGCCAACTTCGATCCCAGCCACCTGATGTGGATGGGCGCCGACCCGCTGGTTGCCGCCCGCGCGCTGAAGGGCGCCATCTACCACGTCCATGCCAAGGACACGCGCATCGACCCGCTGGTCGGCGCGACCAACGGCCTGATCGAGAACCAGCTCGGCAGCAACTGGCAGGAGCGGAGCTGGAACTACATCACGCTGGGCTACGGCCATGGCGAGCAGTGGTGGGGCAGCTTCTGCGCCGCGCTGGCGGCATCGGGCTACGACGACGTGCTGTCAATCGAGCACGAGGACCAGATGATGCCGCCGGTCGAGGGCATCGAGAAGAGCGTCGCGCTCCTCGAGCGCACTGTGGTCAACCGGCCGAAGCGCCTAGCGAACTAGGCCCTCAGCGAGCGAGCAGGGACAGACGGCTCGCCACCTCGGCGTTGACCGCGCCGACGGGCGTGCCGCCCTTCAGGATCTCGGCCACCTGGCGCACGGTTTCCATCGACTGGTGGAAGGCCGCGGGCGGCGTGAGCCCGCCGGTGTGCGGCGTGGCGATCACGTTGGGCAGTGCCGCCAGCGAGGGCGTCGGCATCTGGTCGGGCGCGCGCCCCACGTCCATGGCGGCGCCCGCGATGATCCCGGTCTTGAGCGCGTGCTCCAGCGCCGCCTCGTCGACCAGGTTGCCGCGCGACACGTTGATGAAGAAGGCGGACTGCTTCATGCGCTTGAAGGCGGTCGCGTTCATCAGGTTCTCGGTCTTCTCATTGGCGACCACCAGGCAGACGACGAAGTCGGCCTGCGCCAGCAGCAGCGGGAGGTCGACCTGGCGGATGCCGGGCTTCTCGACCGTGGCGAAGGGATCGAACACCATCACCTGCATGCCGAGCGCCACGCCCAGGTCCGCCAGGTAGCGGCCGATCGCGCCGTAGCCCATGATGCCCAGGACGCTGCCCCTGAGCTGGCGGCCCATGACCGCCGGCGGCACCTTGCCCTCGTGGTAGAGGCGGGTGGAGATGCCAATGCGGCGGCCGAGATCGATCATGTAACCCACCGCGAGCTCGGACACCGCGGCGATGAATCCGGCCGAGGCGTGGGTCACCAGCACGCCGTGGCGCGAGGCGGCGGCCACGTCGACATTGCGGATGTCGACGGCGCAGCGCACGAAGGCCTTGAGGTCGGGCAGCGCGTCGAAGACCTCGCCCGGCCCGGCAGTCGAGCGGTCCGAGACGATGATGTCGCAGCCCTTGGCCGCCGCGATCAGGCCAGGCGGATCCCAGGGCCGGTCGCCGTCGTTGAGGCGCACCTCTCCCAGCCTGCGCAGCCCCGCCAAGGCCTCGTCGCCGTAATAAAGGTCACGCGCCGCCCTGGGCGACGTCAGCAGGATGGTGGCCATGGCAGAAGATCCCGGCAGATGCCACCGGCGCGCCGATCGCGCCGGTCCCCCGGGATCGCGATACAGGGTTTGGGTGCGGCCGTCTACTGGCCGTGGGCTGCTACTGCTCGCGGAACGAGCGGCGGAAGCTGTCCTTCACCGGCTGCACCAGGTACTGCAGCAGCGTCCGCTCGCCGGCGATCACCATGACCTCGGCCGGCATGCCGGCCGAAAGCTTCAGGCTGCCGAGGCGCACGAGCTGCTCGGGGTCGATCTGCACGCGGCCGCGATAATACGTGGCGCCGGTCTTGGGCTCGACCTCGACGTCGGCCGAGACATAGGTGACATGGCCCTGCAGCGTCGGCACCGTACGTTGCTTGAAGGCGGTCAGCCGCACCTCGGCGTTGTCGCCGGTCGTGACCACGTCGATATCGGTCGGGTTGATCTTGACCTCGACCATCATCGCCTCGTTGTCGGCGACGATGTCGAGCAGCGGATCGCCCGGCTTCACCACGCCGCCGATCGTGTGGAAGCGCAGCCCGGTCACCAGCCCGTCGACCGGCGACAGCACGTCGCGGCGCGCGCGCACGTCGGTGGCGGCGCGCATCTTCTCCTCGGCGTCGGCGAGCTGCACCTGCACGTCGCGGCGCTCGGCGGCCACCTCGTTGCGCTTGGTGTTGGCCTGCTGGGCGATCTGCAGGTCGGTCTCGGTGATCGCCTGGCGCGACTTGGCGATCATCGCCAGGTGCTGGTCCTTGCTGCCGGCGAGCGCCGAGAGCTGGCGCTGCAGGGCCAGCAGGCGCGGGCGGCGCTCGTAGCCCTTTTCCACCAGGCCCTCGACGTCCTTGACTTCGCCGCTCATCGACTTGAGCTGCTCCTGGACCGAGCGCAGCAGGCCTTCGTAGCTCGCGATCTCGGAGCGAAGCTGCTCGGCGCGCTGCTTCAGCACCGCGACGATACCCTGGTGGGCGCGCTGGCGGGCCTCGAACAGCGAACGCTGGGCGCCGATCACCTCGGCGACGCGCGGCTCGGACCGGCGCGCCATCATGTCGGCCGGGAAGTCGATCGTCGGCGCGTCGTTGATCTCGGCGGTCAGCCGCGCGTGCTGGGCGCGCAGAGCGTCGTACTGGGCGCGCAGGAGATCGGAGCTGGCGGAGGATTGGGTGTCGTCGAGCCGCACCAGCACCTGGCCGGCGCGGACCTTGTCGCCGTCCTTGACCAGCAGGTCGCGGATGATGCCGCCTTCCAGGTGCTGCACCGTGCGGCGGCTGCCGTCGGTCACGACCTGCCCCTGGGTGATCGCGGCGCTGGTCAGCGGCGCCGCATAGGACCACAGGGCCAGGATCGCGGCGAAGCCGGCGAGGGTCAGGCCGGCAATGGTCATCGGCACCGCGAGCGCCGGGCGGACCGGCGCCTTCGGCATCGGCCGTCGCAATGCCGGCGCCATCGCCGGCGCGGGAGACATGGTGGCGGTCATGACGACTACCCGACCGCCATGTTGCGGCGCGGACGATCGCCGGACGGCGGCGCGGCCACCGGACGCACCGGGAAGGGCTGCGCCGCCCGGCCCGCGGCCAGCTGGGCCACGACATTGGCGCGCGGCCCGAACATCGTCACCTTGCCGGCGCGCAGGCCCAACACATGGTCCAGCGCCTCGACCAGCGAGGTGCGGTGCGTAGTCGCGACCACCGTGGTGCCGCGCTCCTTCAGGACGCGGATGGCGCGGATCAGCGACGCCTCGCCGTCGGCGTCCAGGTTCGAATCGGGCTCGTCCAGCACCACCAGGCGCGGGTTGCCGTAGAGCGCGCGGGCGAGGCCGATGCGCTGGCGCTCGCCGGCCGACAGCCGCATTCCGGCCTCGCCGATCTGCGTCTCGTAGCCCTCGGGCAGGCGCAGGATCAGGTCATGGACCCCGGCCAGCTTCGCGGCGGCGGCCACCGCCTCGGGATCGCCGTCGTCCATGCGCGCGATGTTGGCGCGCACGCTGCCGGCGAACAGCTCGACATCCTGCGGCAGATAGCCAAGATGCTGGCCGATCTGCTGGCGGTCCCAGGTGAAGATGTCGGCGCCATCCAGGCGCACAAAGCCTTGGCGCGGCTGGGCGACGCCGACCAGAAGGCGCATCAGCGTCGACTTGCCGCTGCCCGAAGGGCCGACCACGGCCACGCCCTGCCCGGCGGTGAGCGCGAAGCTGACATTGCTGAGCGCCATCGCGTCCTTGGCCTTGGGATGGGCGTAGGCGATGTTTTCGACGTTCAGATGCCCCCGCGGCGACGGTAGCGGCATGGTCTCGCGCCGGAGGCCCGGCTCGGCGAAGAAGCGCTTCAGGCGGCGCAGCGCCTCGCGCGTGTTCATCGCGTGCTTCCACACGCCGATCGTCTGCTCCACCGGCTGAAGCGCGCGGGCGACGATGATCGAGCCGGCCATCATGGCGCCGGCCGTCATGTCCTGCTGGATCACCAGCCAGGCGCCGCAGGCCATCAGCAGGATCTGCAGCGCCATGCGCAGGAACTTGGAGAAGCCGACCGCGACATTCGCCCGGTTGCTGGCGCTGCGGTCCCAGCGCTGCTGCTGGTCGATCTGGCCGGCCCACTGGTTCAGGAGCGCGCCGTGCATGCCCATAGAGTCGATGACCTCGGCGTTGCGGAACGAGGTCTGCACCGACCGCATCATCTGGCGCGACACCGCCGTCGCGCGCTTGGTCGGGTCGCGCACGATCGCCTCGTTCAGCACCGCGACCGCGAACAGCAGCGCGGCGCCGGCCAGCGCGAGCTGGCCCATCATCGGGTGGATCACCCAGGCGACGCCGACATAAATCGGCAGCCAGGGCAGGTCGAACACGGCGCACACGCCGGCGCCGCCGAGGAAGGTCCTGACCTGCGCCAGGTCCTGCAGCGCGTCGACGCCGCGCGGCTGGTCGCGCAGCGAGTTCTCGATCGAACGCTGGATCGCATCCGGGGCCAGGCGGCGCTCCAGGAACGCGCCGATGCGCGCCAGCAGCATCATGCGGGCAAGGTCGAGCAGGCCCAGCGTGGCGATGCCGACCAACGCCATCAATGACAGGAACACGAGGGTCTCGCCGCTGCGCGCGGCCAGCACCCGGTCGAACACCTGCATCGTGTAGACCGGCGCCACCAGCGCCAGGACGTTGACGATGGCGCTCAGGATCGCCGCGAACACGAACGACAGGCGACACGCCGTGAGCGCGCCCTTGAACGGCCCGGCGTCAGGCTGATCGATCGACATACACCCTTGCCCTACCCTCGAGGTGGCCCGCGCCTCCTGGCACAGCCACCATCACGACCATCCTCAGCCGGAGCCCCCTCCGAGCAGGCGAACAGCCCTAACAGAATCGAAGTATCACAAGAAATCCTGTTTCAGAACTTAATGATTGCTGCAATGCCACCTAATTCGAATCATCATCGCCCCCGATTCGACTCAAATATGAGGAAAAGAAAACGAAGCTATTGGAATAGCCCATCTCTTGCACAGCCGTGATGGCGGCGCAGAGACAATTCTGTGGCCAAGCTGTCCCCGGGGGGCCTCGTTTACTAAACCGATTCATCAATCCGCCCGCCGGCCCCTTCACCAAACTGGTTCGGCGCCTGTGGATAAGCGGATTTGTCGCGAATCACGCCAGAGGCGAATTCAGCGGATTCCGGCGCGCAGGAAGCTCTGGACGAACTGGCGCTGGAACACCAGGAAGGCCAGCAGCAGCGGCCCCGAGGCCAAGAGCGTAGCGGCGGTAATGACCGACCAGTCGATGCCCTGGTCGGTGCTGGCAAAGACCGCCAGCCCCACGGTCAGCGGGCGCGTGTTGACCGAGTTGGTCACGATCAGCGGCCACAGGAAGTTGTTCCAGTGGTAGCTGATCGAGACCAGCGCGTAGGCGATGTAGACCGGGCGCGCGAGCGGCACGTAGACGCGCCACAATATGCCCATCGTGCCGCAGCCCTCGATCCTGGCCGCCTCCTCCAGCTCCTTCGGCACCGACTTGAACGCCTGGCGCAACAGGAAGATGCCGAAGGCCGAGGCGACATAGGGCAGTGCCATGCCGGCCACTGTGTCGACGAGGTTGAGCGCACGCATCGTACGGTAGTTCTCGACGATCAGCACGTCGGGCATGACCATGAGCTGCAGCAGGACGAGCGCAAAAGCGATCGCGCTGCCCCGGAACTTGAACCGCGCGAAGGAATAGGCCGCCAACGTGCAGAGGATGAGCTGCCCGACCAGGATGAAGGTCACCAGCAGGAACGAGTTGAGGAAATACTGCGGGAACGGCGCCGCCGCCCAGGCCGCTTCGAAATTCTTCAACGTAAGCGGGGCCGTGGGCACAAATCGCGTCGAGAATTCGGCCGGGTGGAACGCGGTCCACACCGCGTAGAGCAGCGGCAGGATCCACAGGATGCCGAGCGTCCAGGCCGCCAGCGTGTTCAGCAGCGTGCCGACCGGCGAACTACGTCCCACGCCCGTCATTGGTAATGGATCTTCCGGTCGAGGTAGAAGAACTGGAAGCAGGCGACCAGGCCCAGCACGAACAGCAGCACCATGGTCAGCGCCGCGGCATAGCCGAGGTCCCAGAACTTGAACCCGATCTCGTAGATGTAGAACAGCAGCAGCGACGTGGTGTTGTCCGGCCCGCCGCGGGTCATGACCACGACATGGTCGACCAGGCGGAAGGCGTTGAT
Source organism: Rhodospirillales bacterium (assembly GCA_016792605.1). Taxonomy (GTDB): domain Bacteria; phylum Pseudomonadota; class Alphaproteobacteria; order JAEULC01; family JAEULC01; genus JAEULC01. The sequence continues at coordinate 5,631 of JAEULC010000435.1, read as the reverse complement.
CACAGCATTGATCAGGACGAAGAGCGTCGTCGGCATCAGCAGCGGGAAGGTGACGCGGCGGAAATAGGTCCAGCGCGGCGTGCCCTCGATCGCCGCCGCCTCTGCCAGGTCGGGCGAGATCTGCTGCAGCGCGGCCAGGTAGAAGATCATGAAGAACCCGGCCTCCTTCCACACCGTCACGACAATCAGGCACCACAGCGCCGTGTCGCGCGAGCCCAGCCAGTTCCAGGCCGGCAGGCCGAACAGCGAACGGAACTGGTCGAGCAGCCCGTAGTCGGGCGTGTAGAAGAACAGCCAGATGTTCGCCACCGCGATCATCGGCAGCATCGTCGGGGTAAAGAATGCGAGGCGCAAAAGCCCGCGCCCCAGGATCTTCTCGTTGACCCACAGCGCCATGACGATCGCCAGCACGATCGACAGCGGGATCGTGGCGGCGGCGAACACCATATTGTTCTTGAGCGCGATCCAGAAGATCGGGTCCTCGATCATCGTCTGGTACTGGTCGAGCCCGATGAACCGCGCCGGCCGGTTGCCCTTCGGCGTCGAGAAGAAGCTGTGCCACAGCGTGGCGACGGCCGGGTAGTGCGTGAACGCGGCCAGCAGCACCGCCGCGGGGAGCAGCAGCAGCCATCCGTGAACGCTGGCGCGGAAGGAGGTCATGGCACCGTCCCTTTGTCCCCCCTCCCCTTGCGGGAGGGGGGCAGGGGGAGGGGCATGCCACGCGGCGACGACGCGACGACGCGGTTGAAAGCGGCAGCGACGACGGAGCGAAGCGCGCCCTCGGCGCCGCCCCCTCCCCCTGCCCCCCTCCCTCGAGGGGAGGGGGTACTGAGGTCTGGCGTCATCGCGTTCTCGCCGAGATCGCCTACTTGAACGGCTTCAGGATGCGCTCGGCCTCGCGCTGCGCGTCCTTCATCGCCTGCTCGGCCGGCTTGGCGCCGGTCAACGCCGCCTGCAGCCCGTCGTTCAGCGCCTTGGTCACGCGCTGGTTCTCGTGGGTCGAGAGTTCGGCGACCGCGTGCTGCAGCTGGTCGCGCGCGACCAGCGGAGCCGGGAAGTCGGCGACGTACTTTTTCATTTCAGGCGTCTCCCAGGCCGCCGGCGACACGGCTACATAGCCGGTATCGATCGCCCATTGCGCCGCGCGCTTCGGCTCGGTCATGAACTTGGCGAACTTGAACACCGCCTCCTTCTGCTCCGGCGTCGACTTCTTGAAGACGTAGAAGTTGCCGCCGCCGGTCGGCGAGCCGCGGCGCTTGTTCGCCGGCAGCATCGCCACGCCGAAGTCGAACTTGGCGTTGTTCTTGATGTTGGTCAGGTTGCCGGTGGTGGTCCAGATCATCGCTGCCTTCTTCTCGAAGAAGTCCTTGGGCGTGGTGCCCCACTCGACGATGCCGGGCGGGTGGATCTTGTGCTTGGTCGACAGGTCGACCCAGTACTGCAGCGCCTCGACCACCGCCGGCTTGTCGTAGTAGGTCTCCGTGCCGGCCTGGTTCATCAGGATCACGTCGTTCTGCGTCGTGAAGGCCTGGAACAGCCAGTACGGGAAGCCCGAGGACGGCACCTGCACGCCCCAGGTCTGGACGTTGCCCGACGCGTCGCGCTTGGTCAGCTTCTTGCCCATCTCGACCATCTCGGCCCAGGTCGCCGGCGGCTTGTTCGGGTCGAGCCCCGCTTCCTTGAACAGCTCCTTGTTCCAGTACATGACCACGGTCGAGCGCTGGAACGGGATGCCCCAGGTCTTGCCGCCGGTCTGGCTGTTCTCCATGAAACCCGGATAGAAGCTCTTGAGCCACGCCTTGTCGGCGTCGGTCTTGGCCAGGTCGTCGAACGGGACGATCGCGTCCTCGTCGATCAGCGTGAACATGTCGGTCGACAGGATCACCGCGGTCTGCGGCACGTCGCCGCCCTTCACCGCGGTCAGCACCTTGGTGATCGTGTCCTGGTACGAGCCGGAATAGATCGGCTTCACCTTGATCGACGGATTCTCCTTCTCGAAGTCCGCCGCCATGCCGTCGATCACCTTGGTGATCGGGCCGCCGACCGCGACGGGATAGTAGAACGAGATGTCGACCGCCAGCGCCGGCGAGACGCTCGCCAGCAGGGCCAGCGCCGACACGGCGCCGCCGAGGCTCTTCAGGTAGTGTTTCATGCGTTGCGTCCTTCCTAGGGTTGTCACGCGGGGGATCTGAGTTCGCTTCGTCTAGGCCGCGCCGCGGCGCGGGGCATCCGGGTCGATGCGCTGTCCGTCCGACAGGCGGAAGAAATGCTGGTCGCTCGATTCCCAGACCAGGCGGATGCGGTCGCCGGCCTTGGCCGGCGGGCGGCCAGGCACGCGCGCCGAGAAGGGCGCGCTGGCGATCCTGCACACCAGCACCGTGTCGGCGCCGAGATACTCGACCGCCTCGACCGTCGCCGGCACGCCCGAGCCGTTGCGGCCGAGGGACGCGCGCTCGGGCCGGACGCCCAGCAGCAGGTTGTCGGGATCGAGGCCGAGGGCGCGCGGATGCACCGGCAGCGCGCCGGCGATGTCCGCGAGCTTCACCAGGTTCATCGGCGGCGTGCCCAGGAACCGCGCCGCGAACTCGGTCGCCGGCGCGGCGTAGAGCGCCTCGGGCGATCCCATCTGCTCGATGCGCCCGTTGCGCATCAGGATCACCTGGTCGGCCATGGTCATGGCCTCAGTCTGGTCGTGGGTCACGTAGACCATGGTCATGCCGAGACGCTGCTGCAGCGAGCGGATCTCGGTGCGCATCTCGTGGCGGAGCTGCGCATCGAGGTTCGACAGCGGCTCGTCCATCAGGCAGACCGGCTGCTCGGCGATGATCGCGCGGCCCAGCGCCACACGCTGGCGCTGGCCGCCCGAGAGCTGCGCCGGCTTGCGGTCGAGGAGCTGCGACAGGCCGACAAGGTCGGCGACGCGCTTCAGCCGCTCGGCACGCTCGGCGGCGGCAACGCGGCGCACCCTAAGGCCGAAGACGATATTCTCCGCCACCGAGAGATGGGGAAACAGCGCATAGGACTGGAACACCATCGCGATCGAGCGTTCGGCCGGCGGCAGGTTGGTGACGTCGCGCCCGCCGATCTCGATCCGGCCGGCGGTCGCATCTTCGAGGCCCGCGATCAGCCGCAGCGTGGTCGACTTGCCGCAGCCGGAGGGTCCCAGCAGGACGAGAAGCTGACCCTGTTCGGCGACGAAGCTCACCTGGTCGACGGCGCGAGTCGGGCCCCACGCCTTGACGATGTCGCTGACGACGATGCGCGACACCGCGGTTAGCCCGCCCTGCCGCGGCGCGGCGCCACGTGTTCCCGGATTCTCGAAGCCATCCCCTGCCCCCTGCAGCCGCGGAGGATCGTAGCGATCCGCCGCGTTCGTTTGACAGATCTATTACATATTCGTGACGACAAACGAAAGTCGCTCGACGCCGCCCGCCGCGGCTGCGATGGGCCGGCTCGGGAGCCCGCAACAATGGCCGTTCGCGCTGGAAGCCTGGAATCCGCCGGTCTGGCGGCTGGCGGGCACTTCGACTAGCATCCGCGCCCCTGAGGGGCTGGGGATATGTCCGGGGCGAACGAGTTCATTCTGACGATCGATGTCGGCGCAGGATCGCTGCGCGCGGGCGCGCTGCGTCCGGACGGCAGCCTGTTCGCCGCCGCCACCGCGCCGCTGGCGATCGACGAGCCGCAGCCCGGCTGGGCCGAGATCGACCCCGAGAAGTGGTGGGCTGCCCTGCTGGCCGCCGGCGGGCGCGTGCTGCGCAAGGTGCCGCGCTCCGGCGCTATCCTGGGGGTCTGCCTGACCGGGCTGACCCGCGCCCAGGTGCTGCTCGACCGCGAGGGCAAGGTGCTGGGCCCGGCGATGCAGTTCCGCGACCACCGCGCCGAGGCCGAGGCGCGCGAGGTCGCCCGCCACCTGCCCGCCGACAACCCGGCCGAGGCGATCACCCCCTTCCATCCCCTGGCGCGGCTCGCCTGGGTGGCCAGGCGCCAGCCGGGCATGTTCGCCGAACTCGCCACGGTGCTGGAGCCCAAGGACTTCCTGAACCACCGGCTGACAGGCCTGGCGGCCGGCGACAGCGTCACCTATTCGCGGCTCGACGCGCTGGAGCCGCTGCCGCGCGGCCTGCCGGCCTGGATCGAGCGCTGCCTGGATCTGCTGCGCCCCCGCCTGCACGCGCCCTGGGAGCGCCTGGGGACCGTCATACGCCTGGACCCGCCCTTCGACCGGCTGGAAGGCGTACCGGTTTTCGCCGGGTCGATGGATAGCTGGGCCACGGCCGTGGGCTCGGGCGCGGTGCGGCCGGGCCAGGCCTACGACATCGCTGGCACCTCCGAGGTGGTTGGGCTGCTGACGCGCCGCCGCCTTTCCGTGCCGGGTCTGGTGTCGCTGCGCTGGAGCGAGAGCGCGCACCAGATCGGCGGCCCGACCCAGGCCGGGGCGGATTGCGCTCTGTGGTGCCACTCCGCCTTCCGCCTGCGTGGGCGCATGGCCCAGGCGGTCGAGCGCGTCGGCAAGCGACTGCCCGCCGCCGACCGGCCGGTCTTCCTGCCCTACCTCGCCGGCGAGCGTACGCCGGTCTGGCGCAGCGACGTACGCGGCGCCTTCCACAACCTCGGGCGCGCGACCGGCCCCGACGACTTCCTGTGGTCGGTGATGGAGGGCGTCGCCATGGCGGCACGCGACATCCTGGACCGCGCGACGACGGGCGGCGGCGAGGCGCCGGACGAGCTGCGCGTGTCGGGCGGCGGCGCGCGGTCGGACGCCTGGTGCCAGATGAAGGCCGACGTGCTGGGCCTGCCGGTGCTGCGCTCGACCGAGCAGGAAACCGGAGTAGTCGGCGCGGCCATCGCCGCGGCGGTCGGGCTGCGCCTCTATCCCGACCTCACCGCGGCGGCGCAGGCGATGGTCCGGACCGGCCGGCGCTTCGAGCCGCGCAGCAGCTTGGCGGCGCTCTATGCCGAGCGCGCCGCCCTGTACCGGCGCGCGAAGGAAGCCGCGCTGGCGCTGGCCGACGCCGGCAGCGCGACGCCGGCGAAGGCGAGCACGGCAGCGGCATGAGCGGCGCCCTCGACTTCCGGCGCGTCCTCGCCACCTACGGCACCGCGATCGCGGCGCTGCTGCTGTTCTGCTTCTTCGCCGTGGCGGCGCAGAATTTCCTCAACCCGACCAACCTCTTGAACGTGCTGAAGCAGGTGAGCTTCCTGGCAATCCTGGGCATCGGCTTCGGCCTGGCCTTCACCGTGGCGGAGCTGGACCTCAGCTTCGCCGCAGTGTGCAGCTTCTGCACCGTCGTCGCCGGCGGCCTGGTGCACCACAAGTATCCGCCCGCCGCCGCCGTGGCCGCGGGCATCGCGGCCGGGCTGACGGCCGGCATGTTGAACGGGCTCCTGGTCACACGGCTCAAGATTCCCTCGCTGATCGCGACCCTGGCGACCGCCTCGGTCGCGACCGGCCTCGGCTTCGCCGTCACCGGCGGCGTCGCCTTCGTGGGGCGCTGGGACCCGTCCTTCCTGGCGCTCGGGCGCGGCAGCCTTTTCGGCGTGCCGGCGCTGATCTGGTGGACCTTCGGCGTGGCGCTGTTCGTGCTGTTCCTCCTGAAGCAGACCCGCCTCGGCCTGCACCTGGTCTTC
>JAEULC010000405.1 GCA_016792605.1 Rhodospirillales bacterium | reverse complement strand
CGGATGCCGTGGGGCAGGATTTCGTACCGGTCGGTCTCGGTTCCGCCGCGCTGCACCCGCTTGGCGTAGTGGGGCCTGAAGCGCTGCCCCGGCTGTTCCAGGCGCAGGCGATGCTCCAGGGCCAGGTCGAGCCGGCGCCGCAGCCGGTCGCACATCGCCGTCGCCGCCAGCTCCGCGGGCGAAACGTCGTTGCGCTCGGCCGCGATCAGGTACCAGGTCAGCGCCGCGTACTCGTCGCGCGCCACGCCGATGCCGGCGGCGAGCAGGCTGGCGAACTCGTGCTGCGCCTTGCCGTGGTCATAGAGGGCCGCATGGCGCACCAGCGCCGCGCCGGCGACCGGGTCGCGCGCCATGCCTACGCCGCGCAGTAGAAGCCGGCCGAGGCGATAGGCGGCGTCGACATGGCCAAGCTCTGCCGCGCGGCTGTAGCGCCGCGCGGCCTCGGCCAGGCGGTCGGGCTCGTCCAGCGCCTGGGCCTGCTGCCCCTTGTTCTCCTCGAACAGCAGGGCCGTGCGGTAGAGGGCCACGACGTCGTCGAGCGCCGTCAGGGGGTCGAGGTGGCGGAAGGCGTCGGTGTAGTGTTCGCGCTCGATCAGGGCCAGGCCCTGCTCGCGGTCGCTGAGCGTGGCGGCATAGGCCGGCAGGGCGGCGATCATGCCCAGCGCCAGCGCGGTCGCCACGATCTTGGTCCGGGCCGCGAGCATCCGTCCCGCGTAGGGCCGGGCGCGCCACGGGTCAAGGCTGAAAGCGGCTTGGATTCAACGACTTGAATAGACTCGCGGATTGCGGCGGCGACGACCGGCGCCCGCCGGTATCGGCGGGTGCCATGGGGCCGCTCCGGGCCGCCGATTCGGTTGCCCGCGATCTTGCGAAGCGGGCTGATCTCGTCCATGGTGCCGTCATAAAACCGTCGCGTGATTGTCACGGACGCCCGTGAGTGTCCGGCGCGACGACAACAGCCCAGCGGGAGTGTTCCAAATGACGGTCAGACTGATGCTGGCGGCTTCAATGGCCGCCGCCTTGGCGTGCCTTCTTCCCAACGCCGATGCGCAGGCGCAGGGCAAGCTTGTGCTCTACACGTCGCAACCCCAGGGCGATGCCGAGCAGACCGTCGCCGCGTTCGAGAAGGCCAACCCGGGCGTGAAGGTCGAGTGGGTGCGCAACGGCACCTCGCAGCTCATGAACAAGCTCGAGGCCGAGTTCACCGCCGGCGCGCCGGTGCCCGACGTGCTGTTGATCGCCGACGCCATGTCGATGGAGACGCTGAAGGGCCAGGGACGCCTCGCCGCGCACGCCGACGCCAAGACCGGCGCGCTGCCCGCCGGCACCTTCGACAAGGACAAGACCTATTTCGGCACCAAGCTCATCACCACCGGCATCGTGGCCCACAAGTCGGCCAAGCTGCCCGCCTCGTGGAACGACATCCTGGCGCCCGAGGCGAAGGGCAAGGTGACGATGCCGAGCCCGCTTTATTCCGGCGCGGCGGCGATCCATGTCGGCACGCTGACCGCCGACAAGGCCTTCGGCTGGGCGTATTTCGACAAGCTGGCGAAGAACGGCGCGGTCGCGGTGCGCGGCAATGGCGACGTGTTCAAGGCGGTGGCGAGCGGCGAAAAGCTCTACGGCGTGGTCGTCGACTTCCTGGCGCTGCGCGAGCAGGTCAAGGGTTCGCCGGTGACCTTCGTGTTCCCCAAGGAAGGCGTGACCGCGGTGACCGAGCCGGTGGCGATCCTGAAGACCGCGAAGAACATGAAGGAGGCGAAGGCCTTCGTCGACTTCCTGCTGTCCGAAGCGGGCCTGGCGCTGGCCGGGTCGCAGGGCTACCTGTCGCTCGACGCCAAGGCGACGCCGCCGGCGGGCTTCCCCAAGCTCGACCAGATCAAGTTGATGAACTCCGACATCGCCGGCATCGTGAAGGCGGACCAGGACAACAAGAAGAAGTTCGCCGACCTGTTCGGGGGCTGATCGATTTCGTCAGCCGTGCATAGCGTTTGAGAGCCTTCTTCCGATACTCGATGCCGCGCGGCGAGGCCCTGGTCCTCGCCGCGCTGGCGTTATTGGTGTTCTGCGTCTCGGTCCTGCCCATGGGCCGGCTGCTGTGGGAAGCGCTCGCGCCGGGCGGCGTGCCGTCGCTGGAGACGTTCCGCAAGGCGCTGGACAGCCCGCGCGTCTGGACCGCGACGGTCAACACGCTGCAAGTCTCGATCTTCGGCACGATCCTGGCCGTCGCGATCGGGGGCGTCATGGCGCTGCTGGTCGGGCTGACGGATATCAGGGGCAAAACGGCGCTGGTCTTCTGCTTCATGGTCCCGCTGATGATTCCGCCCCAGGTGAACGCGCTCGCCTGGCTGCAGCTCTTCGGGCCGGCGAGCGTGCTGCTCAACATGGTCGGCCTCGCCCCGCCGCCCGGTTCGACCAACCCGCTCTATTCGCGCGAGGGCATCATCCTGCTGCTCGGCATCCAGCACGCGCCGCTGGTGTTCCTGGCCTTGCGCGCCGGCCTGCGATCGATGCCGCGCGAACTGGTCGAGGCGGCGCGGGCGGCCGGGGCGAAGCGCTTCAAGGTGCTGCGCGACGTGGTGCTGCCGCTGACCCTGCCGCCCTTGATCGCCGGCACGGCCCTGGCGTTCGTGTCGGCCGTCGGCAATTTCGGCATCCCGGCGCTGCTCGGCATTCCCGCGCGCTACATCGTGCTGCCGACGCTGATCTACCAACGCCTGGCGAATTTCGGTCCCAAGGTGATCGCCGAGACGGCGGCGCTGTCGATCCTGGTCGGCGCGATCGCGTTTGCCGGCGTGCTGGTGCAGAGCTGGCTCTTGAGCCGCCGCGACTACCGCACCATCGGCGCGCCCTCGGCGCCGCTGGCCTTCATGCTCGGGCGCTGGCGGCCCTGGGTCGAGGC
>JAEULC010000349.1 GCA_016792605.1 Rhodospirillales bacterium | reverse complement strand
TTGCGGCTGGTGACCGCGTCGCCGATCCGGTGCAGCTCGAACCCGCCGGCCGGCGGCGGTAAGCCGAGCTGGGGCTTCTTCGCCAGCAGCGCATCGATGTCGGTGATGCCCCGGTTGACGGACTGCGCTTCCAGGGCCGTGAACACGTCGTCGATCGGGGCCGTGCCGTTCTCGACCACGACCTGCGAGGCCGTGAGTTCCATCTCCTGGCCGGTCAGCTCGTGCCTGAAGGTCGCGACCAGGCGGTTGCCCTGGGGCCGCACGCACGTCAGCGCATGGTCGATCGTGACTTTGGCGCCGTTCTGCGCCAGGCGCTTGCGGTAGATCACGCGGGAGGAATACTCCATCTCCAGCGCCAGGTTGTCGTCCAACGTCACCAGATGCACCTCGCGGCCCTTCTCGGCCAGGTGCAGCGCGCAGGAGACGGCCTGGTGCCGGCCGGTGCCGTCATAGATCAGCACGTCGTCCTTGGCCTTGGCGGGATCGGACAGCACGTCCCAGACGCTCTGGCAGTGCTCGCCGCCCTCGAGCCATTCCAGGTCGGGCACGCCGCCCGTGGCGACCACGACGGCGTCCGGCTTCTCGGCCAGCACGTCCTCGGCCTCGGCGAAGCGGTTGAGCCTGACCTCGACTCCGAGCCGCTCCAGCTCGGCCGCGCGCCAGTCGACGATGGCGATCAGATCCTTGCGCCAGGTCGCGCGCACCGCCACCAGCAACTGCCCGCCCAGTTTCGGCGCGGCCTCGAACAGCACCACCTTGTGCCCGCGCTCGGCCGAGACACGCGCGGCTTCCAACCCACCGGGCCCGCCGCCCACGACCACGACCTTGCGCCCCGGCCGGTCCGACCGTGGCACGACCTGCGGCATGTAGGTTTCGCGGCCCGTGGCCGGGTTGTGGATGCAGTTGGTCTTCTTCAGCATGCAGTAGGAGGCGCCGACGCAGGGCCGGATGCGCTCCTCTTCGCCGCGGGCGATCTTGTTGACGATCTGCGGGTCGGCCATGTGGGCCCGCGTCATCGCCACCATGTCCAGCATGTTCTCGGCGATGGCGTGGCGCGCCGTGGCGATGTCGGGAATGCGCGCGGCATGGAACACCGGAAGCTTCGTCTCGCGCTTGAACGCGGCGACGGGCTTCAGGAACGGTGCAAGCGGCTGCGACATGCCCGGCATGTTGTGCTCGGCCAGCGCCAGGTCGGTGTCCATGCGGCCGAAGATGCAGTTGAAGAAGTCGATCCCCGCCTCGCGCTCGAAGATCCGGGCGATCTCCAGGCACTCGTCGAACCCGATCCCGTCCTCGATGTCCTCGTCGACGACGTAGCGGATGCCGACCAGGAACCGGTCGCCGACGCGCCGCCGGATCTCCTCGTGCACCATCAGCCCGAAGCGGACGCGGTTGGCCAGCGATCCGCCGAAGCCGTCGGTGCGCTTGTTGGTGCGCGGCGAGAAGAACTGGCCGATCAGGTGCCCGCCGGTCAGCGTCTCCACCCCGTCCAGCCCGCCCTCCTGGCAGCGCCACGCAGCATTGCCGTACTCCTTAACGACTCGGTCGATGTCGTTGCGATCCATCTCGCGCGGAAAATTGCGGTGGCGCTGCTCGCGGATTCGCGAGGGCGCAATCGTCGGTAGCCAGTTCCACGACGTGGCGTCGGCACGACGGCCAAGATGCGAGATCTGGCACATGATCGCCGCGCCATGGGCGTGGATGCGCTCGGAGAACTGCCGCAGGTGCGGAATCACGCCGTCGATCGCGACGTTTACCTGGCCGCCACCCCAGCTCGAATCGTGCGAGACCATCGACGAGCCGCCGAACATGGTGAGCGCGAGGCCGCCCTTCGCCTTCTCCTCGTGGTAGCGCTGGTATCGTTCCATCGGCAGCCCACCGTCGTCGTGCGTCGACGCATGGCTGGTGCTCATCACCCGGTTCCTGAGCCGCAGGTGCTTGATCTGCAGCGGCTCCAGCAGCGGATCGCTCTTGCGGGCGGAGGCAGGTGTCAGGGTCGGCGAAGGCGTGTCCATGGCATCAGCGCTCCGGAACGCATGGTTCAGGCCGCGGGAAAGAGGTGGCAGGCAACCTTGTGCCCGGCCGCCTGCTCGGTGACCGGCGGCTCGATCTCGCGGCACACCGGCATCACCTTGGGGCATCTTGTGTGGAAACGGCAACCCTTGGGCGGGTTGAGCGCGCTGGGAATCTCGCCGGTAATCCCGGCCCGGCGGCGTCCGGCGCGCGGCTTGGGCTCGGGCACGGCGGCGATCAGCGCCTGGGTGTAGGGGTGAAGCGGCGATGCGTAGAGCGTCCGCTTGTCGGCGATCTCGACGATCTTGCCGAGATACATCACCGCGACGCGGTCGGAGATATGCTTCACGACGCCGAGGTCGTGGGCGATGAACAGGAAGGCCAGACCGAATTCCTGCTGCAAGTCCTGCAGCAGGTTCACGATCTGCGCCTGGATCGACACGTCTAGCGCCGAGACCGGCTCGTCGCAGACGATGAAGCGCGGATTGAGCGCCAGGGACCGGGCGATGCCGATGCGCTGGCGCTGGCCGCCCGAGAACTCATGCGGGTAGCGCCTCGCATGCTCGGGCGCCAGGCCGACACGCGACAGCAAGTCGAACACCCGCGCCCGCGCCTCGGCGGCGTTGCCGACGCCGTGGATCTCCAGCGGCTCGGCGATGATGTCGGCGACCGTCATGCGCGGGTTGAGGGCGCCGTAGGGGTCCTGGAAGATGATCTGCATCTGCCGCCGGCGATCGCGCATGCCCTTGGCGTCGAGCGTCACCAGGTCGACGCCCTCGAACTCGATCCTGCCCGCGGTCGGCTCGATCAGGCGCAGCAGCATGCGGCCAACGGTAGACTTGCCGCAGCCGGACTCGCCGACCAGGCCAAGCGTCTCGCCCTGGTTCACGGCGAAGTCCACCTGGTCGACCGCGCGCAGCACGCCGCGCCCGCGCTTGAACACGCCGGCCTCGCCGACGTCGAAATGCTTGGTCAGGCCGGTGACGCGCAGGAGCTCCGTCATGACGCGACCAGCTCGTCCTGCCGGATGCAGGCGCTCTCGTGCTCGGCCCGCACCGACACAAGCGGCGGGACGGCGGCGGCGCAGGCATCGACGCGGAAGGCGCAGCGCGGCTGGAACCGGCAGCCCGGCGGCAGGGCCCAGGGCCTGGGCAGCGTGCCCGGAATGGTCTTCAGCCGGTCGCGATCGTCGTCCAGCGAGGGAATGCTGTCGAGCAGCCCGCGGGTATAGGGATGCACCGGCCGCGCAAACAGCTCGTTGACCGGCGCCTGTTCCACGATCTTGCCGGCGTACATCACGATCACCCGATCGGCCATTTCGGCCACCACCCCCATGTTGTGGGTGATGATCATGATCGCCATCTTGAACTCGTCGCGCAGGTCCAGCAGCAGCTCCAGGATCTGCTGCTGGATGGTCACGTCCAGCGCGGTCGTCGGCTCGTCGGCGATCAGCAGGCGCGGATTGCAGATCAGCGCCATGGCGATCATCACGCGCTGACGCATGCCGCCCGAGAGCTGGTGCGGATAGTCGTCGATTCGGCGCTCGGGCATCGCGATGCCGACCCGCGCCAGCATCTCGATCGCGCGGTCGCGTTGCGCCTTCGGCCCCACCTTCTGGTGCACGCGAACCGTCTCCATCAGCTGGTCGCCGATGGTGAAGACGGGGTTCAGCGAGGTCATCGGCTCCTGGAACACCATGCCGATGCCCGGGCCGCGGATCCGGCGCATGTCGCGGTCGGTGTAGTGCAGCAGGTTCTCGCCCTCGAACCAGACCTCGCCCTGGGCGATGCGTGCGGGCGGCTTGGGCAGCAGCCCCATGACCGCCAGCGCCGAGACGCTCTTGCCGCTGCCCGACTCGCCGACGATGCCCAGCACCTCGCCCTGCTTGAGGTCGAAGCTGACGTCGTCGACCGCGGCGATCTCGCCGTGCTCGGTCTTGAACATGACCCGCAGGTTCTTGACGGCGAGAATGGTCACTGCTGGATCCGCAGGCGGGGATCGAGAATGTCGCGCAGGCCGTCGCCGAGCAGGTTGAGCGCCATCACGGTGATCGCCAGCGCCGCGCCGGGGATGGCGATGATCCAGGGCGCCTCGCGCATGTACTGGCGGCCCTCGGCCATGATGTTGCCCCAGGTCGGCGTCGGCGGCTCGGCGCCCAGACCGAGAAAGCTCAACGTCGCCTCGGTCAGGACCGCGTAGGCGAACAGGAAGCTGAGTTGCACCAGGAGCGGCGCCATCGAGTTGGGCAGGATGTGCCGGCGCAGGATGCGCCAGTGTCCCGCCCCAGCCGCCACCGCCGCCTGCACGTACTCCATCTGCCGGATCACGATCACCGAGGAGCGCACGATGCGCGCCGTGCGGGGGATGTAGACGATGCTGAGCGCCAGGATCATGTTCGGCATCGACCGGCCGAGGACGGCTGCCACGCCGATCGCGAGAAGGATCGCCGGAAACGCCATGATCGCGTCGTTGACGCGCATCAGGACGTTGTCGAGATGGCGGAAATAGCCGGAGATGGCCCCGAGCAGCGTGCCGAACACCGCGTTGATGATGACGACCGCTGTGCCGATCATCAGCGAGAGCTGCGCGCCATAGACCACGCGGGCGAGCTGGCTGCGGCCGAAATTGTCGGTGCCGAACCAGTGGTCGAGGCCCGGCGGCTTGAACCGCGCGCGCATCGCCAGCTTGTTCGGATCGGCCGCGGTGATCAGCGGCGCGAACACCGCCGCGGCCAGGATGATGGCGAACAGGAACAGGCCGGTCTGGAACGACCGGTGCCGCAGCAGGCGCCGCAGCGCATCCCAGGCCGCCGACCTCGGCTTCGGATCGGCCGCCCGGGCCGGAACGGATCCCATCGTCGCGACGCCGTCAGCCACCTTCGAACCTCACGCGCGGGTCGAGCCAGGCATAGGCGACGTCGACCAGGATGTTGATGGCGACCAGCAGCAGGGTGACGAACAGCAGGCCGCCTTGGATCATCGGATAGTCGCGGTTGAGGATCGCCGAGGTGAGAAGCTGCCCGACGCCCGGAATAGAGAACACCGACTCGGTCACGACCGCGCCGGAGATCAGCAGGCTGACGATGATGCCGATCACGGTGACCACCGGGATCATCGTGTTGGCGAGCGCATGCTTGCACACGACCAGGTAGTTCGGCAGGCCCTTGGCCCGCGCGGTGCGGATGTAGTCCTGGCGCAGTACCTCGAGCATCGTCGAGCGCGTGATGCGGGCCAGCAGGCCGATCTGCAGCAGCGCCAGCGACACGGCCGGCATGGTGGTCGAGCGCAGCCAGCCCCAGGGGTCCTGGAAGAACGGCACGTATCCCCCGGTCGGCAGCCAGCCGAGCTGCACCGAGAAGAACACGATCATCATCAGGCCGATCCAGAAGTTCGGCATCGACACGCCGACCATGGCAAACATCATCGATGCCTGGTCGACCCAGGTGTTTTGTCGCAAGGCCGCCAGAACCCCGGTGATCATGCCGAAGATCAGGGTCAGGACCAGGGCGTAGATGCTGAGCGACACGGTGACCGGCAGTCGCTCGAACGTCGCCTGGGTGACGTCCTTTCCCAGGAAGATCGACCGGCCGAGGTCGCCGCGCGCCATGCCGGAGTACCACTTGACGAGCTGGACATGCCAGGGCTGGTCCAGCCCGAGGTTCTTGCGGATCAGCTCGCGCTCGGCGAGGGTCGAGCTGACCCCGCCGAGCGCGGCCGAGACGTCGCCGGGAATGGCCCGCATCAGCCCGAACGTGATCAAGGTCACGATCAGGATCACGGGGATCGACCCCAGGATCCGGTTCAGGATGACGCGGCCCATTGCCCTATGCTCTCGCTGCTTCCCGCAAGCCCGGACTATTCGATCCAGACGTTCGAGAAGCGCGGCGCGCGGAAAGGCGTGAAGCCCTTCACGTTCGACCGCACCGCCTGGACCTTGGTCAGCGAGCCGAACGGCACCGCGTAGACCTTGTCCAGCACGATCTTCTGCGCCTTCACGAACCCGGCCTGGCGCGCCGCGAAGTCCGCGCCGTTCTGCATTTCGGCGTAGGCCGCCTCCAGCGCCGGATCCGGGGGCGTCGGGGCCTGGGTCCCGCCCGGCGGGATGAAGAACTTGATCGTCGCCAGTGCGCCGAGGGCGGGCTGCGTGCCCCAGCCGGTGAAGAAGAAGTTCCAGCCCTCGGCCTCCTTCGACATGCGGTTGACCGAGGTCGGCCAGTCGACCACGTCGAGCTTGGCGTTGATGCCGACCGCCTTGAGCTGCTCGGTGACCACCAGCGCCGCATTGTACATGCTGGTGTAGTCCTTGTTGGTCAGGAAGATGACCGGCTCGCCCTTGTATCCCGCCTCGGCCAGGAACTTCTTCGCCGTGGCGGCATTCTTCTGGTTGTAGGTCTCCTTGCCGACATCGGTGTAGCTGGCGCGGCCGGGGTACTGGAAGCCGACGTTCAGCTTGTAGGCGCCGTCGGTGGACGCATCCATGATCTCGTCCATGTCCAGCGCCGCCTGGACCGCCCTGCGGAAGGCCAGGTTCTGCGTCAGGGCCGTCTTGGTGTTGGGCAGCATGATGTGCACCCACCAGTTCTCCAGCGGCACCAGCGTGACCTTCGGGTTCTTCTTCAGGTCGGCCTGCGCCTTGGTCGGCACGTCCTCGACCGCCAGCAGCTCGCCCGTCTCCAGGCCGGCGACGCGCGCGCCCGATTCGGTCACGATGCGGTACGTCACCGTGTCGACGCAGGCGACCTTGTAGCCGCCGAAGCCGGTGCGCTGCTCGTACTTCGTGTTCGGCTTGTGGCCCTCGTAGCGCTTCAGCTTCACGTGGCTGTCGGCCACGTACTCGACTACCTGGAACGGGCCGGTGCCGATCGGCTCCAGACGCAGCGCCTCGGCGTTCTCCTGTTCCGACGGGATGATGTTGATCGGCACGCTGAACGAGCTCAGGTCCTCGATGAAGGTCGGCTGCGCCTTCTTCATCTTGATGACGAAGGTGAACTTGTCCGGCGCTTCCCACTTCTCGACATTGGCCAGGTTCGAGCGCTCGATGCCGAGCTTGGCGTAGCGGTTGAACGACGACACCACGTCGGCCGAGGTCATGTCCTTGCCGTTGTGGAACTTGATGCCCTGGCGCAGCTTGAAGGTGTAGGTCAGCTTGTCGGCCGACTCCTCCATCGTTTCCGCAAGGTCCGTGATCGGCTCGTTCTTCTCGTCGCGCGTCATCAGCGGTTCGTAGATGTTCATCGCCAGGTTGCGCGTCGAGATCGTGTTCGAGGCGTACTGGTCGAGGCTGTTCACCTTCGCCTCGCCGGCGAACACCAGGTCGCCGCCCTTCTTCGGACAGCTGAACGGCGCGGCCGAGGCCGAGCCCGCGGCCCCGAGGATCCCGGCAGCGACGCCGAGCATCAGCACATGTTTCATGCCCATGAAATCTCCCCTTTCCGTGTTGGCGCCCGGACCGGGCGCTTACCCAAGTTGGCGCCGGTTCGCGGCGCTATGCGGCTCCCGTCAGATCCACGGGCGTCACCGCCCTGCCCGTGCGCAAGAAGCTGTCGATATTCGCCACCACGCCAGCATAGCAGTCGTTCCAGGTCTCCACGCTGCCGCCCGCAATATGCGGCGTCAGCACGACGTTCGCCATCTGCAACAGTCGTGCCGGAACCTCGGGTTCGTGCTCGAAGACGTCGAGCCCGGCGCTGGCGATCGTGCCGTCGGCGAGTGCCTCGATCATCGCCGGCTCGTCGATCACGGCCCCGCGCGCGATGTTGACCAAGACACCCTGCGGCCCGAGGGCCTGGAGCACCCGACGGTCGACCTTGTGGCGCGTCTCCGCCGTCGCCGGGCAGGCCACGACCAGGTAGTCCGACCAGTCGGCCAGTGCGGCGAGATCGTCGAAATACCGAGCGGGATGGTCCGGGCGCCGCCGGCGGTTGTGATAGCCGACCTCCAGGTCGAAGCCCTGGGCGCGCCTGGCGATGGCGACGCCGATCCGCCCCATGCCGTAGATGCCCAGGCGACGGCCGCCGAAGCGCGGCGCCAGCGGGAAGCGCGCCTGCGGCCACTTTCCAGCGCGCAGGTACTGGTCGGCCGCCACGATGCGGCGCTGCGCCGCGATCAACAGGCCGAAGGCGAGGTCGGCGACGCAATTGTCGGTCATGCCCGGCGTATTGGCCAGCGCCACGCCGCGACGCTTCAGTGCCGCGGTGTCGACATGGTCGAAGCCCGCACCCATGACCGCCAGAAGACCGAGCTTGGGGAACTGGTCGAGCAGCTTGTCGTCGACGCGCGTGCCGAGCGCCACCAGCACGGGCGAAGCGGGATCGAGCGGCGCGGGGGCGCGGTTCAGCCGGAACTTCGCGGCGATGGCGTCGGCGAGCCCGTCGCCGAGACCCAATCCGTTGACCGAGTGGCCATTCACGGACGCGCCGCCGACCGTCATCGCGCGTTACCGCTGACAGTCACGCAACCTTCCGCGCGCACGGCATGTGGCGGCGCCACCGTCATGCGCGACCCTTTGGGCCGCAACGATCGGACATTGTTCTGCTCCCCGCTGCATATATCCTAATCACAGGATCATCGGCCTGCCAAGCCTTGTGAAATCGCGTACACAACAGCGGGATGCTTGACGTTGCGCGCGGCCGGGCCACACACTCCCGCGCCATGAAAATCGATCATCAGCGGTTGCGCCGCAACACGGTCCACCTCCTCAAGACCACCGGCAGCAGCGACGCGGAAGCGACCGCCGTCGCCGACCATCTGGTCGACGCCAACCTGGCCGGGCATGACAGCCACGGCGTCGGCATGCTGCCGCACTACGTGCGCAACCTGAAGGCCGGCGGCCTCTACCCCAACCGTGCGCCCAGGATCGTCAGCGAGAGTGACAGCTTCGCCGTGTGGGACGGCCAGAACGGCTATGGCCAGGTGATCGCCGCCGACGCCATGCGCTGGGGAATCGGCGCCGCGCGCAAGCAGGGCGTCGCGGTTCACGGGCTTCGCAACACACATCATATCGGCCGCGTCGGCGCCTATGGCGAGCTCGCCGCCGCCGAGGGGCTGCTCTCTGTCCACTTCGTCAACGGCAATTCGGGCCCGCCGCGCGTGTCGCCCTTTCTCGGCCGCGAGGGGCGCATGTCGACCAACCCGATCTGCATCGCCGTGCCGGGCACGAAGACGACCAAGCCGATCATCCTCGACTTCGCCACCAGCCGCATTGCGCTGGGCAAGGTGCGCGTCGCCTACAACGAAGGCAAGAAGGTGCCGGATGGCGCTTTGTTGGACGCCGAGGGCCGGCCGACCGACGATCCCAAGGTCATCTACGAAAGCCAGGGCACGGTGACGCCCTTCGGCGAGCACAAGGGCTACGGCCTGGCGCTGATCGCCGAGCTGCTGGCCGGCGCTATCGTCGGGTCGGGCACGATCCAGCCCGAGAACCCGCGCGACCGCGGCATCCTGAACGGCATGCTGACCGTGGTGATCGATCCAGAGCGCATGACCGACCGCAGCTTCGTCGACCGCGAGATCGACGCGATGATCGGCTACCTGAAGACCACCGCGCCCAGCGACCCCGCGCATCCCGTGCTGGTGCCGGGGGAGCCCGAGCGGCTGCAGCGCGCGCGGCGCATGGCCGAGGGCATCGAGGTCGACGCCACGACCTGGCGCGACATCGAGGACGCCGCCAAGAGCGTCGGCACGACCTACGACGCACCGTAGGAGGGGAGCATGGCAGATACGATCGATCCAAAGCGCCTGGACCTTGCGGCCGAGTACAAGGCCAAGCCCTTCGGACGGCACAGCCCCGAGCTGCAGGCGCTGCTCAACACCATCCGCCGCGCCGAGAACTGCCAGGACCTGATCCTGGTCTCGATCGCGCCCAACAAGTGGGTGCTGGGGACGCGCCTGCCCGACGGCGTCCCGCCCGCGCTCGACCTGAGCCAGGTCTTCGACCGGCTCGAGGACGGCGAGTGGGAGGCGTTCAAGCGCCGCTGGAAAGCGATGACGGGCAAGGAACTGGTGCTGCCGTGAGCGTTGAACTGAAGAAGCCGACCGTCGTCGGCTATGTCGACCGCCTCTACGCCTATCCCGGCGACGAGGTCACGCTGCGCGTGAGCGCCTATGGCCCGGACAAGCGCTACCGCGCCGAACTGGTGCGACTGATCTGCGGCGAGACGGGCCCGAAGGGCCCTGCCCACAAGGAAGAGCGCGTCGCCTGCGCCGTCGATGGCGACCACACGGGCGAGGAGCAGCGCACCAGCTTCGGCTCGTACGGCATCGTCGAGAACCTGCCGAAGCTGGGCGCGATCGTCCTCCAGGTGCTCGCCTACCCGACCCTGCCCGGCCGCGGCGTGCAGTCGCTGCTGGCGCTGGGGCCGGTGCGCCTCGCGATCGACGCCGCCGGCGCCGTGGCGCTGATCGTCGGCGGCGAGACCGTCACCACGGGCCAGAAGCTTAGGGCGCAGTGGTGGCACCGGATCGAGGCGCGCTACGACCCCGCGACCGGCAGCGTCGCGATCGCGGCGACGCCCTTCCCCGGGCTCCACACCGACCAGAAGAGCGAAGTCGCGAGCCGCGTGAAGCCGGGCACGGCGGCCACCGGCCCGCTGCTGATCGCCGCCGCGCAGGGGACCGACGGATTCCCGGCGCAGCATTTCTACGGCAAGCTCGAGGCGCCGCGCCTGGTCTCCGGCACGGTCGACGCCGAGTGGGACTTCGCCCGCGGCATCGACACGGCGCGGATCGAGGACATCTCGCCCCTGCGCCTGCACGGCCGCCTGGTCAACGCGCCAAAGCGCGCCGTCACCGGGTCGCGCTGGGACGGCAGCGTGCATCACTGGAAGCTCGATCCCGGCCACTACGCTGCGATCCATTTCCATGCGGACGATTTGGCCGATGCGGCGTGGAAACCCAGCCTGCGCTTCAAGCTGCCCGAGAGGATCAGGAGCGGCTTCTACGCGATCAAGCTGACCGGGTCAGGTCTGCCCTTCTATGTCGGCCTGACGATCAGCCCCCGCCCGGGCGACAAGCGGGCGAAACTCGCGGTGCTGTCCTCGACCGTCACCTACCTCGCCTACGCCAATTATCGCCGGCGCATGTCGCCCGGCTCGTTCGAGCTGGCGATGGGCGCGCTGCCGACGGTGGACATGACCGACGTCTTCCTGGCCGAGCATTTCGAGTTCGGCCACTCGACCTACGACGTCTACCGCGACGGCTTCGGCGTCGGGCATTCGACCGCGCGGCGGCCGCTGTTCAACTTCCGCCCCACCGGGCGGTTCTGGAACCACTCGATGGATCTCTGCACCATCGACTGGCTGGACCAGCAGGGCATCGACTACGACGTCATCAGCGACCACGAGCTGCAGGACCGCGGCGTCGATCTCCTCGCGCCCTATCACTGCGTGATGAGCGGTAGCCATCCCGAGTACTACTCGACCGAGATGCTGCAGGCGGTCGAGGGCTTCCTGAGCCGCGGCGGCCGGTTCATGTACATGGGCGGCAACGGCTTCTACTGGCGCGTGACCTTCCCCAAGGCTTGGCCCGACATGATCGAGCTGCGCCGCGCCGAGGACGGCACGCGCGCCTGGGAGGAGATGCCGGGCCAGTACAACCACATGACCGGCGAGCTCGGCGGGCTGTGGCGGCGCTGCGGCATGCCGCCGAACGTGCTCTTCGGC
>JAEULC010000301.1 GCA_016792605.1 Rhodospirillales bacterium | reverse complement strand
GGCGTCGATCGAGGTCGACTGGGGCTTCGGCCAGGCCGACGACGCGGCGATCGACACCGCCCAGTCCTCGGCCCAGATCGGCCTGACCGCGTTCCGCGCCGATGCGCGCTTCGCCGGCATCGACGGGTCAGGCTACAACATCGTCATCATCGATACCGGCATTAACGCGACCCATCCCTATTTTGCCGGGCGGATCACCTATTCCTACGACTTCTCCGGCGCGAATGACGCCGATGCGAAGGACTTCAACGGCCACGGCTCCAATGTCAGCTCCATCGCCGCCGGCAGTACCGGCGTTGCGTCCGGCGCCGGGATCATCCACCTGAAGGTTTTTGCCGACAATTCCGGCACCGCCTTCTACACCGATGTCGAGGAGGCCTTGCAGTGGGTCGCGGCGAATGCCGCCGCCTACAACATCGCCAGCGTCAACCTGTCGCTGGGCGCCGGGGTGAACTACAGCGGCGCCACCACGCACTGGATCCTGGGCAACGAGTTCCAGGCCCTGGCGAACCTCGGCGTCGTCACCGTCGCGTCCGCCGGCAACAGCTTCTACAGCTACCAGACGCAGGGCGTGAGCGACCTGGGCGCGGACCCCAACGTGCTGGCGGTCGGCGCGGTCTACGATGGCAATGTCGGCGGCTTTTCCTATGGCGACGGCGCAATCGCCTATACGACCTCCGTCGACCAGATCACGCCGTTCAGCCAGCGCCACACCACGCTGGTGGACATCTTCGCGCCCGGCGCGCCGATCACGGGGGCGGGCGCCAGCGGCAGCGGCACCACGACCATGCACGGCACCAGCCAGGCGTCGCCGCACATCGCCGGCATGGTGGCCCTCGCCCAGGAACTGGCCGTCCAGACGATCGGCCGCAAGCTGACGGTCGCCGAGTTCACCAGCCTGCTGAAGTCGACCGGGCTCGGCATCTACGACGGCGACAACGAGAACGACAACGTCGCCAACACGCAGACGTCCTACAAGCGCGCCGACATCATGGCCCTCGGCCAGGCGATCCTCGCCTTGCCCGTCGTCCCGGACCAGATCGTCGGCACCTCCGGCGACGATGTGCTCGCCGGCGCGTCGCGCCCGGTCTGGATCCAGGGCCTCGGCGGCAACGACACGCTGACCGGCACCTCGATGGCGGACACGCTCGACGGCGGCGACGGCAATGATCGTCTCTACGCGCTTGGCGGCAACGACACGCTGATCGGCAGCGACGGCGACGACTGGCTCTATGGCGACACCGGCACCGACCGGCTGGTCGGTGGCCTGGGCGACGACACGTACTACGTGGACTTGGCCGGCGACGTGATCGTGGAATCGGCGGGCCAGGGCGTCGCCGACCGGATGGTCGTGACCTTCGACCAGGCGACGATCGCGGCGAATGTCGAGATCCTCGAACTCGGCGGCACCGGCAACCTGACGGCCTGGGGCAGTTCAGGCAAGGACACGTTGATCGGCAACGCGGGCAATAACGCGCTGATCGGCAATGGCGGCGACGATACGCTGATCGGCGGCGCCGGGAACGACTCCTATGCCGTCTACGGCGCCGGCGACGCGGTGATCGAACAGGCCGACGGCGGCGCCGACTGGGTGGGCTCGTACCTGGCGTCCTACACGCTCGCGGCGAATGTCGAGATCGGGTCGATCGGGCTGCCGGGCGGCGCGCGCCTGGACGGGAACGGGCTGGACAACACGCTCTACGGTAGCGCCGGCAACGACACGTTCCAGGGCGGCGCGGGCAACGACACGGTCGTCGGCAATGCCGGCACGGACACGGCGGTCTATGCCGGCGCGCGGTCTAACTTCCAGGTGTCGCAGGCGGCGAACGGGGACGTGACGGTGCGCGACCTCGTTGCCGGCGAGGGCGTGGACCTGCTGCAGGGCCTGGAGTGGTTCGTCTTCGCGGGCCAGGGCCATTCCCTGGCCGATCTGTTCGCCCCGCCCGTGGTGTCGGCAGCGAACGCCACGGTGACCGCCGGCCAGTCGGTGGCGCTGTCGAGCCTGATTTCGGTCAGCGACCCGAACGGCGACGCCATTGCCCGCTACCGCTTCGCCGACGGCAGCGACGCGGCGGCCAGCGGCTACTTCACGATCAATGGGACGAGGCTGGCGGCCAATACGCTCGCCGACATCACCGCGGCGGAGTTCGCGCAGGTGAATTTCGTCGGCGGTAGCGCCGCGGGCACGGACACGGTGGCGGTCGCCGCCTTCGACGGCTCGGTCTGGGGGGACTACAAGGTCTTCACGGTGACGACCGCGCCGGCGCAGGCGAACCAGGCGCCGGTCGTTTCCGCGTCGGACGCCGCGATCGGCGCGGGCCAGTCGGTGGCGCTGTCGAGCCTGATCTCGGTCAGCGACCCGAACGGCGACACGATCACGGCCTACCGCTTTGCCGACGGTGGCGTGGCGGCGGGCAGCGGCCACTTCACGATCAACGGCGCGACGCTCGCCGCCAACACCCTGGCCGAGATCTCCGCCGCGCAATTCGCCCAGGTGAGCTTTGTCGGCGGCAGCGTCGCCGGCGCGGACACGGTGGCGATCAGCGCCTTCGACGGCGCGGCCTGGAGCGACTACAAGGTCTTCACCATGACAACGACGGCGGGGGTGGCGACGGCGCCGAACGCCCCGCCCACGGTCTCGGCGTCGGACGCCTCCGTGGCCTCGGGCCAATCGGTGGCCTTGTCGAGCCTGATCTCGGTCAGCGATCCGAACAGCGACGCGATCACCGCCTACCGGTTTGCTGATGGCGGCGCGGCGCAGGGCAGCGGCCATTTCACGATCAACGGCACGCCACTCGCTGCCAATACCCTGGCCGAGATCACCGCGGCGGAGTTCGCGCAGGTGAATTTCGTCGGCGGCAGCGCCGCGGGTCCGGACACGGTGGCGGTCGCCGCCTTCGACGGCACGGCCTGGAGCGACTACAAGGTCTTCACCATGACAACCACGGCGCCGGGCGGAAACCAGGTGCCGATGTCTTCGGCGTCGCCCCTAGTAGGAACGGCAGGCGACGACGCGCTGGTGGGCCTGGCCGGCGACGATGTCCTGGCCGGCGGGGCGGGCGACGACACGATCACGGGCGGCGGCGGCGCGGATCGCATCCGCTACGCCCTCGGCGACGGCCACGACCGAATCACAGATTTTTCCCTCGCGCTCGGGGACGTGCTCGACCTTTCCGGCATGGGCGCGATCGGCGTGACCGGCTACGACGCGCTTCAGCCGTTCATGAGCCAGGACTCGGCAGACCTGTTGATCGCCTTCGACCCCGGCAATTCGATCCGCCTCCTGAACGTATCGCTACCCGACGTGAACGCGAGCGCCTTCACGTTCGCTTGACCGGCCCGCCCCCGGGCTCGGGACTGGCAATTCGCGCGGAACTCCCCATATCGACGGAAGCCAGGTGCGGCGCATGGGCGCCGGTCGAATCACCGCCCGTGGCGCTTGCCGAAGACGGGAAATCCGACCATCATTGGCTCGATAGGCTTCTGTGGCATGGGATGTGAATGCGCCAAGAAGGCAACAGGCAGGAATCGCGCGGCGATCGCGGGCTAGCCGGGCCGGCCGGCATGAGCGGCCCGGCACCGGTGTGCGGCAGCGACCGCCGCGACGACAACGGCACGTCGACCGGCGTCGTGGTCAAGGCCAAGCCGAAGACCAAGAAGCCGTCGATGTACAAGGTCCTGATGCTGAACGACGACTACACGCCCATGGAGTTCGTCGTCCACATCCTGGAACGGTTCTTCCAGAAGTCGCGGGAGGAGGCGACCCGGATCATGATGCACGTGCACCGCAGGGGGGTGGGGGTGTGCGGCGTGTATACCTATGAGGTGGCGGAGACCAAGGTGACGCAGGTGATGGATTTCGCCCGGCGCCACCAGCATCCGCTTCAATGCACGATGGAAAAGGAATAGTCACCTTGCTGTCCCGTAACCTCGAGCAGTCCCTGCACCGCGCCCTGGCCCATGCCAACAAGCGCAACCACGAGTACGGCACGCTGGAGCACCTGCTGCTGGCGCTGACGGAGGACCAGGACGCGATCGCGGTCCTGCGCGCCTGCGGCGTCGACATCGAGCGGCTGAAGCGCGAGCTGACCGGCTACCTGGACGGCGAGCTGCAGAGCCTGGTCACCAGCGGCACCGAGGACGCCAAGCCGACGGCGAGCTTCCAGCGCGTGCTGCAGCGCGCGATCGTCCACGTGCAGTCGAGCGGGCGCGAGGAGGTGACCGGCGCCAACGTGCTGGTGGCGATGTTCGCCGAGCGCGAGTCGCACGCCGTCTACTTCCTGCAGGGCCAGGACATGTCCAGGCTCGATGCCGTCAACTACATTTCGCACGGCATCGCCAAGGTGCCGGGCAAGACCGAGCAGCGCCGCGTGCGCGGCAACGAGGAGGAGGAAGGCAGGGGCGAGCGCGGCAAGAAGGGCCACGAGGCGCTGGATGCCTACTGCGTCAACCTCAATAAGAAGGCCCAGGGCGGCAAGATCGACCCGCTGATCGGCCGCCATGCCGAGGTCGACCGCACGATCCAGATCCTGTGCCGCCGGTCGAAGAACAACCCGCTCTATGTCGGCGATCCCGGCGTCGGCAAGACCGCCATCGCCGAGGGCTTGGCGCGGCGCATCGTCAAGGGCGAGGTGCCCGAGGTCCTGAAGGAAGCCACGATCTACGCGCTCGACATGGGCGCGCTCCTGGCCGGCACGCGCTACCGCGGCGACTTCGAGGAGCGGCTGAAGAACGTGCTGACCGAGCTCGAGAACACGCCGCACTCCGTGCTGTTCATCGACGAGATCCACACGGTGATCGGCGCCGGCGCCACCTCGGGCGGCGCCATGGATGCCTCGAACCTGTTGAAGCCGGCGCTGGCCTCGGGCGCGCTGCGCTGCATCGGCTCGACCACCTACAAGGAATACCGCAACTACTTCGAGAAAGACCGAGCGCTCGTCCGCCGCTTCCAGAAGATCGACGTCAACGAGCCGTCGATCGAGGACGCGGTGAAGATCCTGCGCGGCCTGAAGCCCTACTATGAAAGCCACCACCGCGTGCGCTACACGGCCGAGGCGATCCGTTCGGCAGTCGAGCTGGCGGCGCGCTTCATCAACGACCGCAAGCTGCCGGACAAGGCGATCGACGTGATCGACGAGGTCGGCGCGGCGCAGATGCTGCTTCCCGCCAGCAAGCGCAAGAAGACGATCACGGTGAAGGACATCGAGGCGGTGGTATCGGTCATCGCCCGCATTCCGGCCAAGAGCGTGTCGAACGACGACAAGGAAGTGCTGCGCACGCTGGAGCGCGACATCAAGGCGATGGTCTATGGCCAGGACCAGGCGATCGACGCGCTGGCCAGCGCCATCAAGCTCGCCCGCGCTGGCTTGCGCGAGCCGGAGAAGCCGATCGGCTCGTACCTCTTCGCCGGCCCGACCGGCGTCGGCAAGACCGAGGTCGCGCGCCAGCTCGCCAAGACGCTGGCGATCGAGTTGATCCGCTTCGACATGTCGGAATACATGGAGCGGCACAGCGTCAGCCGGCTGATCGGCGCGCCCCCGGGCTATGTCGGCTTCGACCAGGGCGGCATGTTGACCGACCAGGTGGACCAGCATCCGCACTGCGTGCTGCTACTCGACGAGATCGAGAAGGCGCACCCGGACCTGTTCAACATCCTGCTGCAGGTGATGGACCACGGCAAGCTGACCGACCACAACGGCAAGACGGTCGACTTCCGCAACGTCATCCTGATCATGACGACGAACGCGGGCGCGGCCGACATGGCCAAGACGCCGATCGGCTTCGAGCGCAGCGAGCGCGTCGGCGACGACCAGGAAGCGATCGAGCGGATGTTCACGCCCGAGTTCCGCAACCGGCTCGACGCGGTCATCTCGTTCAAGGGCCTGGCGCCCGAGACGATCAGTCGCGTGGTCGACAAGTTCGTCATGCAGCTCGAAAGCCAGCTCGGCGACCGCCAGGTGACGATCGAGCTCACCGACGCCGCGCGCGGCTGGCTGGCGCAGAAGGGCTACGACCCGAAGTTCGGCGCCCGCCCGCTGGGCCGCGTGATCCAGGAGCACATCAAGAAGCCGCTCGCCGAGGAGCTGCTGTTCGGCCGGCTCACGGGCGGCGGCACGGTGCGCATCGACCTGGTCGACGGCAAGCTCGTCTTCACCTACCCGACGCCGGCCCTGCCGCCGAAGGCCGAGGAGGAGGAGGCGGGCGACGACGACAGCGGTCCGGAAGGCCCGTCCGGCGGCCCCGATGGACCGGCCGCGGGCCCGGAAGGTGGCGCCAAGGTGCCCGAGACGGTGCCCTGATCGCCCTGACGCCGCGCAAAAACAGCAATGCCCGGGCTCGCCCCGGGCATTCGCGTTTCTGGCGGAAGAAAGAAGGAAGGACGGCGCTACTTGCCCAGCGCGGCCAGGGCGGCTCCGCCCACGGCGATGAACAGGCCGGCGGTCAGCACCAAGCCGATCACGCTGTGCAGGATCGTGTTGCCGCAGCGGCGGAAGAACCCGCCCTTGTCCTTGCAGGGCTGGTCCGGGGCTGCGTGCCGGTCGATATCCGTCGCGTAGATCATGTCCCACCTCATGGTCTCGGCGGCTCGTTCCTGAGCCAATGATGGGACGATGCCGGCCGAATGTGGCAGGAACCGCGGCGGTTCCCCGGGGAAATAAGGCAATTGCGTGGCGTTACCGTCTTGCGGGGAGGCCTCAGGGCACCCCGATATTGTCGATCAGCCGGGTGCGCCCGAGCCAGGCGGCGAGGAAGAGCCGCCCGCCCGGGGCGAACCGCTCCAGCGGTGCCAGGGTCTCGCCATCGGCATAGGCCACGTAGTCGATGCCGGTGAAGCCGGCGCCGGTCAGGGCGGCCTTCGCGGCGTCGAGCGCCCCGGCGACCGGCGCGCCCGATGCAATTGCCCGGGCCGCCTCGACCATGGCGCGCGGCACGGTCGTAGCGATCTGGCGCTCGGCTGGGGTCATGTAGGCGTTGCGCGAGGACATGGCGAGGCCGTCCGCCTCGCGCACCGTCGCCACGCCCTCGATCGCCACGGGCAGGTCGAGGTCGCGGGCGAAGCGTCGGATCACCTGGAGCTGCTGCCAGTCCTTTTCGCCGAAATAGGCGCGGTCGGGCAGGGATTGCAGCAACAGCTTCGTGACGACCGTTGCCACGCCCTCGAAATGCCCCGGGCGGAACGGTGCGCAGAGGCCTTGCGTGATCGTGCCGCCGACCGAGACCGTCGTGGCATGGCCCTCCGGGTACATCTCCTGGACGCCCGGCATGAACAGCAGGTGCGCGCCGGCCTGGGCCAGTTTCACGGCGTCGGAATCGGCGGTGCGCGGGTAGGCGGCGAAGTCCTCTTTCGGGCTGAACTGCTTCGGGTTCACGAAGATGGTCGCGACGGCCCGGTCGCAGTCGGCCAGGGCGCGGCGCACCAGCGTCAGGTGGCCCTCGTGGAGCGCGCCCATGGTCGGGATCAGCCCGACCGTGAGGCCTTGCTTGCGCCATTGGGCGATCTGCCGGCGAAGGGCGGCGACGCTGCGCGCGATCGGCAGCGCGCCTGTCGTGTCGAGTTCGGTCATGGGACGGGTCCGGATCGGATGCCAATCAGGGCTGGGATTGCTCTTCGCCCTGGCGATACGGCGAATGCTGCATCAACGCAAGCCGCTCGCGGCCCACGGCGGCGCGCTCGCGCCTGAGGTAGTCGGCGATGGCCGTCTTCAGCCGCGGATCGGCGATCCAGTGCGCGCTCCAGGTCGCGACGGGCAGGTAGCCGCGCTGGATCTTGTGCGGCCCCTGCGCCCCGGCCTCGACCCGCGCCAGCTTGTGCCGGATGGCGTAGTCGATCGCCTGGTAGTAGCAGGCCTCGAAATGCAGGAACGGCCACTCGCCATGGCAGCCCCAGTTGCGGCCATAGAGCGCCTCGGACCCGGCGAGGTTCAGCGCCCCGGCAATGTATTCGCCGTCCTTCGCCGCCATGACCAGCGCCACCTTGTCGCCCAGGCGCTCGCCGAGGAGGTCGAAGAACTTGCGGTTCAGGTAGGGGCTGCCCCATTTGCGGTCGGAGGTGGAGATGTAGAAGTCGAAGAAGGCGTCCCAGACCTTCCCGGTCAGCTCCCTGCCGCTCAGGCAGCGGATTTCGATGCCCTGGGCCAGCGCGTCGCGCCGCTCCTTCTTCACCTGCTTGCGCTTGCGCGAGGCGAAGGTAGCGAGGAAATCGTCGAAGGTCGCGAAGCCCTGGTTGTGCCAGTGGAACTGCGTGCCCTCGCGCAGCAGGAAACCCGCCTGCTCGAGCAGCCTGGCCTCGTCCTCCGGGCAGAAGGTGACGTGGACCGACGACACCTCGAGCCGCCGGGCGACCTCGGCGAGGCCCTGCGCCAGCGCCGTGCGCACCGTGTCGGCATCGTTGCCGGGGCGCACCAGGAGCCGCGGCCCCGGCACGGGGGTGAAGGGCACGGCGGCCTGGAGCTTCGGGTAGTACTGCCCGCCCGCGCGCTCGTAGGCCTCGGCCCAGCCGTGGTCGAACACGTACTCGCCGTAGGAATGGCTCTT
>JAEULC010000294.1 GCA_016792605.1 Rhodospirillales bacterium | reverse complement strand
GGCGGCCACGTCGGAGCCGGCATCGGGTTCGCTGAGCGCGAAGGCGGCGATGCGCGTCCCTTCCGCGGCCGGCGGCAGGTAGCGCTGCTGCAGCGCCTCGCTGCCGAACAGCGCGATCGAGCCGGTGCCCAGCCCCTGCATCGCGAAGGCGAAGTCCGCCAGGGCGTCGTGCCGCGCCAGGGTCTCGCGCGCAAGACAAAGAACGCGGACATCGTGCTTCTCCGCCGCGGCATGGCGCAGCCAGCCATCGCGGCCCAGCCGAGCCACGAGATCTCGGCAGGTCGCGTCAAGCTCGTCCTCGCGGTGGTTCCTGCCGGCACCCAGCTCCCGGCCGGCCCAATCGTTCAGCCGGCGCGCTAGATCGCGATGCTTATCGTCGAAGAACGGCCAGTCGAGGAAGCTGGTGTCGGCCATCGCGCGTCAGTTCCCCTCGAACACGGGCTGCTGCTTGGCGGCGAAGGCGCGGTAGGCGCGCTCGAAGTCCTTTGTCTGCATGCACACGGCCTGGGCCTGCGCCTCGGCCTCGATCGCCTGCTCGATCGACATGGTCCATTCCTGGTGCAGCATCGTCTTGGTCATGGCATGCGCGAAGGTCGGGCCGGCGGCAAGCTTCGCGGCCATCGCCTGCGCCTCGGCCAGGAGCTGCTCGGGTGCTATGAGCCGGTTGTAGAAGCCCCAGCGTTCGGCCTCGGCGCCGTCCATCGACCGGCCGCTGTAAAGCAGCTCCGCCGCGCGGCCCTGGCCGATGATGCGCGGCAGCATAGCGCAGGCGCCCATGTCGCAGCCCGCGAGGCCGACGCGCACGAACAGGAAAGCGACCTTGCTGCGCTCGGTGCCGTAGCGCAGGTCGGCCGCCATCGCGATGCAGGCCCCCGCCCCGGCGCAGATCCCGTCGATCGCGGCGACGATCGGCTGCGGGCATTCGCGCATCGCCTGGATCAGCGCCCCGGTCATGCGGGTGAAGCGCAGCAGCTCGGGCATTTTCATCTGGACAAGAGGCCCGATGATCTCGTGCACGTCGCCGCCCGAGCAGAAGTTGCCGCCGGCGCCGGTCACGACGACCATCTTCACGTCGTCGACCCTCTTCAGCGCCAGGAACGTGTCGCGCAGCTCGGCATAGGACTCGAAGGTCAGCGGGTTCTTCTTGTCCGGGCGATTCAGCGTGATCGTCGCGACCTTGCCCGCGACGCTCCACTGGAAATGCTTCGGCTTGAAGTCGGCGGCGTTCATTCCATCCTGCCTTGCGTATTCTCGTTCGATCCCAACGACTGCTTCACCTGCGCCAGCAGCGCGGCGAGCCGGTCGCGCTCGCCGGCATCCAGGCCCTCAAACATCTTGGCGATCCAGCCGGCGTGCACCGGCGCCATCTGGCCGAAGGTGCGCCGCCCGGCCGCGGTCAGGCGCAGCGTCGCCGAGCGACGATCGGCTGCATCGACGCGCCGCTCGACCAAGCCCTCGCGGATCAGCCGTGCGGCGAGGCCGGTGACGTTGCCGCTGGTCACCATCATGCGCCGCGACAGCTCGCCCATGGTCAGGCCCTGCGGCGCATGGTCGAGCTGCGCCAGCAGGTCGAATCGCGGCAGGGTGGAGTTGAACTGCTCGCGCAGTCCCGAGCGCACGCGCTGCTCGATCAGGTTGGTGGTCGACAGGAGCCGCAGCCACAGGCGCAGCGCGGCGCGCGTGGTTTCGCCCCCGGAGTCCGATTTGCGCGGCTCGGGGCGCTTCGGCGTAAGCCGCGCCGTCACGGCGTCTCTCCGCCCGACACGGCCAGGGCCTGGCCGTTGATCGCCGCCGCGCCCTCGCCGCACAGGAACAGCACCGTGGCGGCCACTTCCTGCGGCGTAACCAGGCGTCCTTGCGGGTTCGACGCGGCGAGCGTCGCCCGCGCTTCCGCTTCGCTGCGCCCGGTCTTGGCGGTGATGCGCGCCACGCTGTCCGCGACCATGTCGGTGTCGGTGTAGCCCGGACAGACCGCGTTGACTGTGACGCCGGCCTTGGCCGTCTCCTGGGCCAGGGCGCGGGTCAGGCCGATCACCCCGTGCTTGGCCGCGCAGTAGGCCGCGACATAGGCGTAGCCCTTGAGCCCGGCCGTGCTGGCGATGTTGACGATGCGGCCGCGCCCGGCCGCGAGCATCGCCGGCAGCGCCGCGTGGCAGCACAGATACGTTCCGGTCAGGTTGACCGCGATCATGCGATCCCACAGCGCGGGGTCGGTGCAGTGGAACGGTGCGCTCTCGGCCTGGCCGGCGTTGTTGACCAGGATGTCCGGCGCCTCGAAGCCCTGGCGGGCGCGATCGAACGCCCGCGCCACGGATTGCGCATCGCCGACGTCGCAGGGCACGGTCTGCACCTCGACCCGGCGCTCACGCAGCGCCAGCGCCGCCTTGTCGAGCCGCGCCCCGTCGCGACCGGCCAGGGTCACGCGCGCGCCGGCCGACCCCAGTGCCGTCGCGATGGCGAGGCCGATGCCGCGGCCGGCGCCGGTGATGAATGCGTGACTGCCCGCGACCATCAGACGGGCCCCTGTTCCGCGCCGCGTCGCAGCTGCCGCTCGATCTGCTCCTTGCCCGCCAGGTAGGGCTGCGGCCAGGGCTGGCCCTTGAAGCCTTGCTCTGCTGCCGCGCGCAAAGTCCAGTGCGGATCGCTGAGATGCGGCCGGGCCAGCGCGCAGAGATCGGCGCGGCCGGCGGCGAGGATTCCGTTCACCTGGTCGAACTCGGTGATATTGCCGACCGCCATGGTGGCGATGCCGGCCTCGTTGCGGATGCGGTCGCTGAACGGCGTCTGGAACATGCGGCCGTAGACCGGCTTCGCCTCGCGCGAGGTCTGGCCGGCCGAGACATCGATCAGATCGCAGCCCCGCGCCTTGAACAGGCGTGCAATTTCCACCGCCTGGTCGCCGTCGATGCCGCCCGGCACCCAGTCGGTCGCCGACAGGCGCACCGACATCGGCTTGTCCTTGGGCCACGCCGCGCGCACCGCGTCGAACACCTCCAGCGGAAAGCGCAGGCGGTTCTCCAGCGTGCTGCCGTATTCGTCCTGGCGCTGGTTGCTGACCGGCGTGATGAAGCTCGACAGCAGATAGCCGTGCGCCATGTGCAGCTCTAGCAGGTCGAAGCCGGCCGCGACGGCGCGCTTCGTCGCGGCGACGAACTGGTCCCGCACCCGGTCCATGTCGGCGCGCGTCATCGCAGCCGGCGTCTGGTTCTGCGCGCCGTAGGGGATCGGCGACGGGGCCAGCAGCGGCCAGTTCCCCTCGAGCAACGGCTCGTCATAGCCCTCCCAGCCGACGCGGGTCGATCCCTTGCGCCCGGCATGGCCGAGCTGGACTGCGATCTTAGCCGGCGTCCCGGCGTGGACGAAGTCGACGATGCGCTTCCACGCCGCCGCCTGTGCGTCGGTGTAGAGCCCGGCGCAGGCCGGGGTGATGCGCGCCTCAGGTGCTATGCAGGTCATCTCGGTGAAGACCAGGCCCGCGCCGCCCATGGCCCGCGCGCCCAGATGAACCAGGTGGAAGTCGCCCGGCACGCCGTCGACGGCGCTGTACATCGCCATCGGCGACACCACGACACGATTGGGCAGGGTCAGGCCACGCAACGTGAAGGGCTGGAACATCGGCGGACCCGCCAGTTCCGTCGCGCCCGCCTTGCCGGCGAACCAGCGCTCGACGTTCGAGAGATAGGACGCGTCGCGCTTGCGCAAATTCTCGTGGCTGACCCGCTGGCTGCGGGTGAGCAGGCTGTAGGCGAACTGCTCGGGTTCGAGCCCCAAATAGCGGTCGACATGCTCGAACCACTCGGTCGAGTTGCGCGCCGCGCTCTGCAGCCGCAGCACCTCGACCCGGCGCTCCGCCTCGTAGGCCGGCAGGGCTTCGTCCAGGTCCGGCGTGCGGCCGAGATGCCTTGCCAGCGAAATCGCGTCCTCCATGGCCAGCTTGGTGCCCGAGCCGATCGAGAAATGCGCGGTATGCGCGGCGTCGCCCATCAGCACGATGCGGCCGTGGCGCCAGGACTTGTTGCTGACGCGCGTGAAGTTGAGCCAGGCCGAGCCGCGCAGGTGGTTGGCGTTGCTCATCAGCCTGTGGCCGCCCAGGTGCTCGGCGAAGAGCCGTTCCATCATCGCGATGCCCTGGTCGCGCTCCATCGCGTCGAGCCCGGCCCGGCGCCAGGTCTCCTCCGAGGTCTCGACGATGAAGGTGCTGGTGTCCTTGTCGAAGCGGTAGGCATGAACCCAGAACCAGCCGTGCTCGGTCTGCTTGAACACGAAGGTGAAGGCGTCGAATTTCTGCTTCGTGCCGAGCCAGATGAACTTGTTGCTGCGCCGCTCGAGGTCGGGCCCGAATTGCGGCGCGAAGGCGTCGCGGATCCGGCTGTTGATGCCGTCGGCGGCGACGACCAGGTCGGCCTCGCGGAAGAGCGGGTCCTGGAACACCGCGTCCGGCGCCACCTCGGCCTGGAACTGCAGGTCCACGCCCAGGTCGATGCAGCGGAGTTGCAGGATGTTCAGGAGCTCGCGCCGCGCGATGCCGCAGAAGCCGTGGCCGCCGGAGGTGACCACCTGGCCCTTGAAATGAACGTCGATATCGTCCCAGTGGGCGAAGCTGTCGGAGATGCGCTGGTGGCTGACCGGATCGGCTGACCGGAAATTCTCCAGCGTCTGGTCCGAGAACACGACGCCCCAGCCGAACGTGTCGTTCGGGCGGTTGCGCTCGACCACGGTCACCTGGTGGCGCGGGTCGGCGAGCTTCAGGAGCGTGCCGAGATACAGCCCCGCCGGTCCGCCGCCGATGATTGCCACGCGCATGGGAACCTGCCCGTTTCCCGGTTTTGCGCAGATACTTTAAGCTTAAACTATCTGCCTGTCCAGCCCCGACGGCGTGGCGAAGCGGTAACGGGAGAGCTATGGTGCCGCCGCCGGACAGTCAGGAGCGGGACAAGCGATGCGCTGGTCGAGGACAGTGACGATGGTGGAGGCCCATGCCGAGGGCGAGGTAGGCCGGGTGGTGACGGGCGGGGTGCTGGACATCCCCGGCGCCACGATGATGGAAAAGCTCGCCTACCTGAACGAGACCGACGACAGCCTGCGTCGCTTCCTGGTGTTCGAGCCGCGCGGCTACCCTGCCATGAGCACGAACCTCGTCTTCCCGCCGACGCGGCCCGATGCCGATGCCGGCTTCATCGTATTGCAGGGCGATCGGGCGCACGCCATGTCGGGCTCGAACTCGATCTGCGTCACCACGGCGCTGCTCGAGACCGGCGCCATCAAGATGAAGGAGCCGGAGACGGTCGTGCGGCTGGACACCGCCGCCGGCCTGGTCACCGCGACCGCCACCTGCCGCGACGGCAAGTGCGAGCGCGTGCGCCTGGCGATGAACCCGAGCTACGCCCACGACCTGGACGTGACGGTGGACGTAGACGGCATCGGCAAGGTGAAGGTCGACATCGCCTTCGGCGGCATCTTCTACGCCCTGATCGACCCGAAGCAGCTCGGCCTCAAGATCAACCCGGACAGCGCCCGCGCCCTGGTCCAGGCCGGCATCGCCACGCACCGCGCGCTGAACAAGAAGGTCAAGGTCGTGCACCCGGAGAACCCGGGGCTGAACGGCATCGCCTACACCATGTTCGTCGACCGCGACGAGAAGGGGTTGATCGGCTCGACCGTCCTGCCGCCCGGGCGGCTCGACCGCTCGCCCTGCGGCACCGGGAACAGCGCGCGGCTGGCGGTGCGCCATGCCCGCGGCGAGGTGAAGCCGGGCGACCGCGTCGTCGCCCGCTCGGTCATCGGCAGCACCTTCGAGGTCGGGTTCCTGGGCACGACCAAGGTCGCGGGGCGCGAGGCGGTGCTGCCCGAGATCTCCGGCCGCGGCTGGATTCACGGCATCCACCAGGTCGGCGTCGACCCCAGCGATCCCTATCCGCAGGGCTACCTGCTGGCCGACATCTGGGGCGACGGGTTCGACCTGCTGAAGTAGCGTCTACGCCGCCTTCTGCTCCAGCGCGCCGAGGAACCCGCCAAGCGCGTCGTTGAACGCCTGTGGCTTCTCGATATTGGCGAGATGGCCCGCGCCTTCGATCTCGGCGTACTGCGCGCCGGGAATCTTGCTCTGCATCTTCTTCATCAGCTCGGGCGAGGCGACCGTGTCGCGCGAACCGGCGAGCAGCAGCACCGGCATGGCCAGGCCTGGCAGCGCGTCCCGCCGGTCGAAGGTGACGAGACAGGAAAGCGCCGCGCGATAGCTCGCTTCCGGGATGGCGCTCATGGCCGCGATCGCCGCCGGGCGCGCGCCGGGATCGGGCGCGTCGCCGAGCAGCCCATCGACCACGTCGGGCGCGATGCCGGCCATGCCCCTGCCCTCGTCCAGCGGCCTCGTGCGCTTGGCGATGAACTCGGCCTGCCAGGCGCCCGACGATCCGCCGAAGGCCGCCGAGCTGCCCGAGATCGCCAGGCTCCGGACACGCTCGGGATGCGCCGCGGCGAACTCCAGCGCCACCATGCCGCCCATGGAGTGCCCGACCAGGTGCGCCCGCGGCGCGGCGGCGCGGTCCATCAACCGGCCCAGGGCCGCCGCCAGGGAGGCAAAACTGGTTTCCGCCGGCAGGGTCGTGCGGCCGTAGCCCGGCATCTCCCAGGCGATGCAACGATGCGTCCGGCCGAATTCCGCCAGCTGCGGCCGGAACAGCTCCGGCTGGCCGCCGATTCCGTGCAGGAACACGACCGGCTCGCCCCGGTCGCCGGCAAACAGCGCAAACGGCACCATGCTCACGTCGAACCTCCAGACCGTCTCGTTGGAAATGTAGCATCCCGGGCCGCGCGGGTCTCGCATCCGGCGGGGTCGGCAAACTGGCCTTTGTATCAGGGGCGGCCTCTATGGTTGAATGCGTGGCAATGAACGCCGACCACGCCAGCGGCCCCCCGCCGCATCCCGCGCCCGTCGATACCCGCGCCTTCCGCCTTTGCCTGGGACGATTCGTCACCGGCGTCACCGTGATCACCGCGCTGGCGCCCGATGGCCGGCCCGTGGGCATGACCGTCAACTCGTTCAACTCGGTGTCGCTGGAGCCGCCGCTGGTGCTGTGGAGCATCGACCGGCGCGGCTCGTTCTATGCCGCCTTCGCCCAGGCCGAGCGGTTCGCGGTCAACGTGCTGGGCGCGGACCAGAAGGACCTGTCGCGCCAGTTCGCGGGCATTCCCGACGAACGCTTCGACGGCGTGGAGATCGAGCCCGGCCAGGGCGGCGTGCCGCTGCTGAAGGGCTGCATCGCCTGGTTCGAGTGCCGCACCCGGCACCGCTACGACGGCGGCGACCACCTGATCCTGGTCGGCGCGGTGGAGCGGTTCGAGCAGCGCCCCGGCCAGGAACTGCTCTACTTCGCCGGCCAGTACGGCACCGCCGCCCCGCTCTAGCGGCCTCGCACGCAACACAATCTCCCCAGTTTCGCCGCATTCCCGCGGCGGAACCGGCGATCCTGCGCGGACGTTAGCGCGGGTGAGGCCGGCAGGACTGCCGCGTCTCCAGCGGGGGCCGTCACGTAGCGAGGAGATTACCATGGTGTCATTCCACAACATGACCAAGCCGGTCGCGGCCGCCGCCCTGAGCCTGGCGCTGGTGGGCGGCACGGCGCTCGGCGGCGCAGCGATGGCGCAGACCGCGCAGCCGGCCCCGGTCGAGAAGCCGGCGGCGAAGGCTCCGGCGGCCGCGGCCAAGACCGCCCCGGGTTCGGGCGGCGCGGCGGCGCGCACGTATTCGACGCCGGAGCGCGTCGAGGCCCGCATCAACGACCTGCA
>JAEULC010000289.1 GCA_016792605.1 Rhodospirillales bacterium | reverse complement strand
GGCCTGGGCCTGCGCCTGCGAGCGCGTGCCGGTCGCGGCGGTCCGCGACGCCATCGACCAGGGGCTGGAGGACCTGTCTTCGCTGAAGATCGTCACGCGCTGCGGCATGGGATCGTGCCAGGGCCGGTATTGCGAGCCGATCGTCGGCCGGCTGATCGCCGAGCGCCACCGCACCCCGCGCGCGCCGCTGACGCAGAAGGTGCTGGCGCGGCCCCTGGACGTATCGGAACTCATCCGTGGCTAGCTACGACGTCGTCGTCATCGGCACCGGCATCTCGGGCAGCTTCACCGCGCTGCATCTCGTCGATGCCGGGTTCAAGGTGCTGGTCGTCGACCGCAACGGCTTGGCGGCCGGCACGTCGCGCGCCTCGGACGGCAATTTGCTGATCTCGGACAAGTCGCCGGGCGTGCTGTTCGACATGACGATCGACAGCTTCGTCCACTGGGACGCGATGATCGCCGCCCTGGGCAATCACTGCGAATACGACATCAAGGGCGCGACGCTGGCGACGATGGACCCGAAGCGGCGCGACAAGCTGGACGCGCACGCGAAGGAACATGCGGCCCATGGCGTGCGCGCCGAGCTCCTGAAGCCCGAGGATGTGCATCGCATCGAGCCTGTTCTGCATCCCGAGGTCGCGGCGGTGGGCTGGTGGCCCGACGACCGGCAGGTGCAGCCGATGCTCGCCTGCTACCAGATCGCCAAGCATCTCCAGGCGCGCGGCGTGGAGTACCGGCTCTACGACGAGCTGCTGGCGATCGAGCCCTCGGCCACGTCAGTGCGGCTGCGCTTCGCGACCGGCCCGACCGTCGCCTGCGACCGGCTGGCGCTCTGCACCGGCGTGTGGACGCCGATGCTCCTGAAGCCGCTGGGCTACGACTTGCCCGTGCTGCCGCGCAAGGGCCAGATCGCGGTGATCGAGCGTTCGACCCTCGACGTGCGCACCAAGATCGCCGACTTCGCCTATAACGACCTGGTGGAGGAGATCGACCCCGACGACCCGCGGCCGCAGACCGCCGCCATCGTCGAGGGCACGCATTCCGGCACCATCCTCTGCGGCTCGTCGCGGCAGTTCGTGGGCCTCGACCGCACGGTCGACATGGACGTGCTGGCGATGATCATGCGCGACTGCTGCGTGTTCGTGCCGGGGCTGAAGGACCTGCGCGTCATCCGGGGCTATGCCGGCCTGCGCCCCTGCACGCCCGACGGGTTGCCGGTGATCGGGCCGGTGGACGACCACGCGCGGATCTATGTCGCCACCGGCCACGAGGGTACGGGCCACGGCCTGGCCGGCGCGACGGGGGCGATGATGGCCGACCTGATGACCGGCAAGGGCCACAGGCTGGCGACCGCCTGCGACCCGAAGAGGTTCTTCAAATGACCGCTTTCCGCAGCATCGTGTCGCCGGACAAGCACGTGACGCTCACCGTCGACGGCAAGAGCGTCACCGCGCCGCGCGGCCAGAGCCTGCTCGCCTTCCTGCTCGCCGCGGGCATGCCGGGCGCGGCGGCCGATTTCCACTGCGCCATCGGCCAGTGCCAGCGCTGCCTGGTGCGGGTCGACGGCAAGGTGCGCGCCGCCTGCCTGACCGTGCCCCAGGGCGGCGAGACCATCGATACCGGGGCGCCCGACGGGCGAAGCCCGGCCTGGATATAACCGAGGATCAGCAATGAGCACCGGCTACCTGAAAAGCATCCACACAGTCGACTCGCATACCGAGGGCAACGCCACGCGCGTCATCGTCGGCGGCGTGCCGGTGCCGCCGGGCAAGACGCTGCTCGACAAGCGCGCCTGGCTGATGGCGAACGGCGACGGGCTGCGCCGCATGCTGAACTTCGAGCCGCGCGGATCGGGCATGATGTGCTCGGTGCTGATCCTGCCGGCGGAGCGCCCGGACAGCGACTTCGCCGCGATCATCATGGAGCAGGACGAATACGTGCCGATGTGCGGCCACTGCATCATCGGCACGGCGACGACCATCGTCGCCACGGGCATGGTGCCGATGAAGGCGCCGGTCACGACCGTCAGGATCGACACGCCCGCCGGGCAGGTGGTCTGCGACGTCGCGATCAAGGACGGCGCGGTGGACTCGGTGAGCTTCGAGAACGTCGACAGCTTCGTGCTGATCGACCGGGCGACGATCGACGTGGAGGGCTACGGCAAGACCGAGGTATCGATCGCCTATGGCGGCGATTTCTACGCCTTCGTCGACGCCGACAAGCTGGGCATCGACCTCACGCCGCACAACGATGCGCAGCTCATCGACGCCTGGCGCAAGATCCGCACGGCCGTCGGCAAGCAGCTCAAGACGGTGCATCCCGAGCGACCGGACATCGATGTCTGCTACCAGGTGCAGTTCACCTCGGAGAAGAAGACCACGGGCGACTACAAGCAGACCATCCTCTGCCCGCCCGGCTCGCTCGACCGCAGCCCCTGCGGCACGGGGACCTCGGCCCGCGTCGCTTTGCTCTACACCCGCGGCGAGCTTGCCCTAAACCAGCCCAGGAAATTCGAGGGCGTGCTCGGCACCTACTTCACCGGCGAGGCGGTGAAGGCGGAGAAGCGGAACGGCATCACCTATGTCCGCCCGCGCGTGACGGGCCGGGCCTACATCACCGGCTTCCACCACTTCGTGCTCGACCCGACCGACCCGCTGCCCGAGGGCTACCGCATCGGCAACGTGCCCCGGAAGATGGCGGCGGAATAGCCGGCGTCAGATCAGCATCTGCAGCTTACGGCGAACCTCTGCCAGAACGGCCGGAGGCGCCTGGTCGGCGTATTGCGCCTGACGGATGCGCCAGTCGAGGCTCTTGACGTGGTCGCTCAACACCGCGCCGCCGATCTTGCGACCCGCGGGAATTGCGACCTCGAAGGGATAGCCCTTCACATGACTGGTGACGGGGCAAAGCAGCGCGAGGCCGACCTTCTCGTTGTAAGCCTTGGGCGACAGCACCAGCGCAGGCCGCCGGCCCGCCTGCTCACGCCCGGCTTGCGGATCGAACATGAGCCAGATCAGATCGCCGCGATCCGGAACATACTCGGCCGCCCGCCTTACCATTGTTCGCGGCCGACCGGCTTACCGGTGTCGGTCTCGCCATGCAGGTTGTCCGCGCTCACCTGCTCCAGTAGGTGCTCAAGGCTCTGCTTCGGCCTGCGCAGCGTGATCACGTCGCCCGCGATGTCGATGTCCACGGGTTCGCCCTCGCCGACACCGAGCTTGTCGACAAACGCTTTCGGCAACCGGACGGCAAGGCTATTGCCCCACTTCGACAATTGACTGCGCATAGTCGCTCCTTTTGTATCTACATTGAAGATACACCATGAACGCACCATCGGCAAGCGATACAAAGCGCCCCTCGTCTGGGCGCAGCGTCCTTCGACAGGCTCAGGACGAGGCGGTATAGAGTTTGGCAAGAAGCAAAGTCTCCTCATCCTGAGCCTGTCGAAGGATGAGCTTCCGACCGCAAAGGATCGACATGACCTCCAACACCTATCTATGCATCGACGGCCACACCTGCGGCTGCCCGGTGCGCGTCGTGGCCGGCGGGGCGCCGGTGCTCCAGGGCGCGACGATGAGCGAGCGCCGGCAGTACTTCCTGCAGAACTACGACTGGGTCCGCCGGGCGCTGATGTTCGAGCCGCGCGGGCACGACGTGATGTCGGGTTCGATCCTCTACCCCGCGACGCGGCCGGACTGCGACGTGGCGATCCTGTTCATCGAGGTGTCGGGCTGCCTGCCGATGTGCGGCCACGGCACGATCGGCACGGTGACGACGGCGCTGGAGCACGGGCTTGCGACGGCGCGCGACCCGTCGAAGCTGGTGCTCGACACGCCGGCCGGCGTGGTGACGGCGCATGTGAAGCGCGACGGGCGCTTCGTCGAGGAGGTGCGGATCCACAACGTCGCGAGCTACCTGGCGCTGACCGAGCAGAAGATCGACTGCCCGGGCCTCGGCGAACTCACCTACGACATCGCCTATGGCGGCAATTTCTACGCCGTCATCGGCTCGCAGCCCAATTTGCGCGACATGGACCAGCTCTCGGCCGGCGACATTCTGCGGCTGAGCCCGATCCTCCGGAAGGCGATCAACGAGAAGGTCCAGGTGCAGCATCCGACCGACCCCACGATCAAGGGGGTCAGCCACATCATGTGGACCGGCAAGCCCAAGACCAAGGGGGCGCATGCGCGCAACGCCGTGTTCTACGGCGAGAAGGGCATCGACCGCAGCCCGTGCGGCACCGGCACCTCGGCGCGCATGGCGCAGCTCGTCGCCAAGGGGGAGCTCCGGAAGGGCGACGACTTCGTGCACGAAAGCATCATCGGCAGCCTGTTCCAGGGCCGCGTCGAGGACATGACCACGCTGGGCAACCATGCGGCGATCAAGCCGAGCGTGGGCGGCTGGGCGCGGGTGACCGGGATCAACACGATCTTCGTCGACGACCGCGATCCCTACAAGCACGGCTTCCAGGTGATCTAAGGTCATGGACATCACCCTGGGTGTCGTCGGCACGGGCCATATCTCGTCCGCGCTGGT
>JAEULC010000283.1 GCA_016792605.1 Rhodospirillales bacterium | reverse complement strand
GTCGTACGAGATGCGTCGACCGGGGTGATCCCCGGCGGCGCATGTGGCGGCCGCCTCCGATGCACGCGGCCGTCTACTAGCCTGGCATCAGTGCTCCCTGTACCTTGCGCCTCCCGAGGAAACTCGGGGGGCGTCTTTCTTTTCGAACGGTCGATAGGACTCGCCTTCACGCCCCTTGATGCAGATCAAGGCGCACCCATGCGCGGTCGGGTTGAGTAGCGTCTGAAAGACGCGACTGGTTCGCATCGCGATGGGATCGACCAATGCACGGGCTTGAGCTCGCGCGCCCGGCCGGCTCGAACGGATTCTTCGGTGCGCGCTACTTCCTCCACCTGATCGGCCCGCCCAGCGTCGCCTTGGCCGCCGCCAGTGCCGCGGGGCCGTTCGTCCCCGGCTTGCGACCGGCCCTGGCGCGCTTCTGCCACCAGATCGGCGAACGCTCGTTCTGTGTCGAGGGCCGCCCCTTCGGCCTGTGCGCGCGATGCACCGGCATCTATCTCGGCGTCGCCGCGGCCTGGCTCGGCATCGGCGCCCTTGCGCGTCGGCCGGCGCTTCTGGCCGCGCTCGAGCGCCCTGCCTATGCGCTGGCAGTCGCTTCGACTCTGCTCTGGGCCCTCGGCGTCGACGTGGGCAATGCGACGCGGCTGGCATTCGGCCTCGGGCTCGGCGCCGCCGCCGGCTTCGGGCTATGGCGGGCGCGGCAATGGCTCGACCAGTGCTTCAACGATACGGGTGCCCCATCATGATTTCTCCAGGAAGGGGCAAGCCGCAGCGCGGACTGCGCCAGACTCTTGCCATGAGTGGCCTGATCGTCACGCTGGGCTTCGCGTGGTTCGCGACGACGGCCTGCATCGACGAGGACCTGGACGACGGCGGCGGCTACCAGCCGACGACCAGCGCGCCACCGCCGCCGCCCGAGGACCAGGGCGTGTGGACCGCGGACACGCGCGACGACATCCGCGTCCGCCAGGACGGCACCATGAGATTCGAGCGCCTGTCGCCGGACATGAACACCGGCACGGTCCTGTGCGACTCGCGCACCGGCACGGCCTCGTCCGACAAATCCGCCCAGGAAGCGATGAAATCGCGCCTGGACCGCACGGTTGATGCCTATAGGCGCGAAGTCGACGCGATAGACAACCTCTTGAAGCGCTGCGAGGGCAAGGCCATCAACGACGCCCTCTACCTGCTCGATCGCGGATGCAGCGAGATTAAGCTGGGCGAGGCAGGGACCAGGGCAGGCTCGCTGGACCGGCAAATCGAGGAGGCACGCGGGCGTTTGCGCACCGTTGAGGGACAATTGCGTGTAGCGCTGCAATCGATCAGCGAGCTGGCGCAATCCGGCGGAAAGGACTCGGAAGCGCGCATCAGGGCGTTGGAACAGGATCGCGACCGTCTTCGCGCCGAAGCGAACGACCTGCGCGCCAGAATCACGGCGGCCCAGGCAGAGCTCGGTCCGGCAAATGCCGAATACCAGCGCCTCAACGCAAACTGCAATGCCGCGCGCGGCGCCTTGTCCAACGAACCATGCTCATCGAGCAATCTCCGCTATCACACCAACCGGCGCGACCAGGTCGTCGCCGCCGGTGCGCAGGCCAAGAACACCGCCGACCAGTTCCGCAATTGCCTGAAGCTGGCCGAGCAGAAGCGCAAGCAGCAGGAGAACGCGGGCAAGCCATCGATCGACGCCGGCACGGTGATCCAGATGATGCCGGGAATCATGGGCGGAGCGCGTCCACGGCAAGGGCCTGGGCCAGGCCGCAGCTCGCCGCCACCCTCGTCCTCCGGCCACCAACACTCGCATTGAGGAGCACGGCGATGCGCTTCCTTCCGGCCCTAGCCTGCTCCTCGCCCAGCGTGGCGCGGCCCATGTCCGCTGCGCTGGTGGCCCTGGCCCTGCTGCCAGGCGCAGCCCTGGCGGAACATAGTCTCACCGCCGCCGCGCCGATCCGCGAGCCGGTGGCGCTGAGCTTTTCCGGGGCACCCCCCGAGTTTCGCTTCGCCTCCGAGGTGACCAATGCCGGGCTCGGGCGCCCGGACCTGCCGCGCCGAATCCTGCTGGTCGGCACCGGCGCTGTGCATCGCGGCATCGTCGCCACGGTCTGGGACCTTGCGGTCCAGCAAGTCATGGTCGACCAGCAGACCCTCCGCGGCAACGTCCCGCTTGCCGTGCTGCGGGTCGAGATCG
This sequence comes from Rhodospirillales bacterium, assembly GCA_016792605.1. Taxonomy (GTDB): domain Bacteria; phylum Pseudomonadota; class Alphaproteobacteria; order JAEULC01; family JAEULC01; genus JAEULC01. The sequence goes on along the minus strand of JAEULC010000283.1, from coordinate 3,007 downwards.
ACAACGCGCGGCCCGAAGCGGTGACCGCGTATCGCGACTTCCGCGGCCTCAACGCCGCCGCCGGTAACGCGGCCGGCTCGCCGGCCATGCGCATGGTGCGCTCGGTCATCGGCGCCGCCGCGCTCGCCGCCTACCTGCCGCCTGCGCAACCGGTGTCGCAACAGATGCCGCTGCTCAACCTGACCGCGTCGGTCGACCGCTACGTCTCGAGCTCGCTCCGGCAGGCCCGGGTAGTCCAGCCGGTGCCGCCGGGTGTCGCCTCGGGCCTCGTTGCCATGTTCGGCCGGCCGGCGATCGAGGTCAGCCTTTCGGGGCCTTACGCCATACAGTACGGTCCTTCGACCGTGAGCCTGAAGGCCGACGGCGTCGTCGCGATCGATATCGCCACCGGCCTGCCGCTGCTGATGCAGTTCCGTTCGCACGGGCCAGTGCAGCTGCCGATGGCGCAGGGACTGGTGGATTACGCGATGCGCAGCGCCATTGCACTGCCGGGCATGGCGGACCCGGTCACCTTGCTGACCGCGCCACATACCGACGCGTTGGCGCCGTTGCCACCCCCTGTGCCGGAAGTCGCGACGCCGGCGAAGCGCCCGGCCCGCCCGACGGCGCAGCCCACCCCGCCTACCGCGACCGCGCCCGCCAAGCCGGCTCCCACCAAATCGGAACCGGCAAAGTCGGCGCCGGCCGGAACCGACGATGTCGCCAAGCGCCTGGAGCAGCTCAAGAGCCTGTTCGACCGCGGCCTCATCACCAAAGAGCAGTACGAGGCCAAGCAGAAAGAGTTCCTGGGCAAGCTATGAACCAGGTCGCGGCAGCGGCGACGACCGCATCCGGCACGCCCGGCCGGCGCCGGATCATCGCCGGCGCACTGGGCACAGCAGTAGCCGCGGCCGTCCATAGCACCTCCGCGCGCGCGGCGCCGACGGGACGCAAGGCTGTCTATCTGGTCCCGGGCTATCGGGCCGAGGCGGCGCGGTTCCGCGGCATGCCCGCGGACAGGGCACCGGCGCTGCGACGAAGCTTTCCTGCGGCCTACGACGGCGGCGTCACGCTCGTCGCCAGGATCGACGAACGCGATGGCACGATCCGGCGTGCCTTGATGCCGATCGTCGGCCACAAGATCGCTGTGGCCCCAGGCGGCGCCATGGCGGTCTGGAGCAGCATGAACGGATCGGGCTATGTCACGTTCGACCCGGCGACGCTCGAGTTCGGCCGTGCCTTCGCGTGCGATGGCGCCGGGTTCGTCGGCGGCGGCCACGCGGTCTACAGCAACGACGGCTCGGTGCTGATCGCGACCGAGCGCAAGCGAGCCATTGGCCGGCCCGACAGCGTCGCCGCCCTGCATGGCCGGCTGGTGGTGCGCGATGCGGTGTCGTTCAAGGTGCTGGCAAGCCACGACGTCCAGGGCATGAGCCCGCACGATATCGCCCTGACCGAAGACGGGCGCTACGCGGTCGTGGCCAACTACGGCAGCCCGCCGCGCCTGCCGGGCGACGCCTCGGTCGCGCAATTCGAGCCCTGCATCACCGTGATCGAACTGGCCAGCGGCCGCATGATCGACAAACGTGCAAGTCCCGTGGGCGATGGCGAGCTGCGGCATCTGGCGATGGCCGGTCCCCAGCGTGCGGCCGTGATCTGCGCGCGACAGACGACGGGCGTGGCTGCCCGAGCGGCCGACGACCGGGATTCGATCGAGGAGGCGGACTTCTCGGTTGACGAGGAGACCTACTACAGGCCCGCCCCGGTCGTCTGGTACGACCTCGCGCGCCGCGACCGTCCCGCCATTGCCGCATTGCCCGATGATCCATCCCTGGCGCGGCAGGGCCAGAGCATCGTCTACGACGCCCGGCACGACGAGGTGCTGGTCGCCTTTGCCAGCGCCCACACGGTGATCGTGTTCGCCGGCCTGGACGGTGCCGTGAAGCGGGTCATCCGCACCGACCGCCTGGGCTTGCGCTATCCGCGCGGCGTCGAACTGCATCCCGATGGACAGCACTATGTCGTCAGCGGTTCCTGGCAGGGACTCTACCAGTTTCGTCGCGGCACGCATGAACTGGATACGGAGCGCTGCCTTCACCCTGTCCTGTTCGACCACAGCCACCTGACCCTGTTGCCAGCCTGACACGGCGGGGCGATCCGCGCCCGGACGCTGGTTCACGGGTCCCGCGTCAGCGACCGGATGTTCTGGACGAAGATCCGCAGCAGCGCCCGGACCAGCGGGTCGGCGGCGTCGATCCTGGCGCGCACCCGGTCACGCTGGATGATCACGCAGTTGGTGTCGGCCAGCGCCTTGGCCTGGGCCATGCGCGGCTGGTCGTCGACCAGCGCCATCTCGCCGAAGATGCCGCCGGGGCCGATCCGCGCCAGCGGGTGGAAGCCCCGGGCGCGGCGCTTGAGGATCGCCACCTCGCCGTCGTCGACCAGGTAGGCGCAGTCGCCGCGCTGGCCCTCCTCGAAGATGACCTCGCCGGCCTTGAACAGCATGCGGGTGAACAGGTGGTCGGGAAAATCGTTCATGCACGCCGAGACTAGCAGACCGGGCCGGGCTTGTGGCGAGACCAGGATGGCTGGTCTATGCTTCCCCGTACCCAAATCGACAGCATCTGGAGCGGACCATGGCGGGAAAGATCGAGGCGAAGCTGGCGCAACTGAAGATCGAGCTGCCCAAGGCGGCGGCACCGGCGGCCAACTACGTGCCCTATGTTGTGGCGGGCAAGACGCTGTACGTGGCCGGACAGGTGACGTTCTGGAACGGCGAGCTGAAGTTCCTGGGCAAGGTCGGCCGCGAGTTCTCGATCGAGCAGGGCCAGCAGGCCGCGCGCCTCTGCGCGCTGAACATCATCGCCCAGGCAAAGGCCGCCTGCGACGGCGACCTCGACCGGATCAAGCGGATCTGCAAGGTCGGCGGCTTCGTCAACTGCCCGCCCGATTTCACCGACCACCCGAAGGTGGTCAACGGCGCGTCCGACCTGTTCGTCGAGGTCTTCGGCGACGCCGGCAAGCACGC
>JAEULC010000409.1 GCA_016792605.1 Rhodospirillales bacterium | reverse complement strand
CACCGATGCGCTGCTCGACCGCATCGACAGCGGCATCGTGATCTTCTCGGCCTACTGCACCGACCTTGCGCTCGGCCAGCTGGGCCTCAAGACCGTGTTCCTGCCGACCGAGCCCCTGCCGCGCGAGGCCAAGGCGGTGTTCGCCTTCTGCGGCGCGCTCGCCGACCAGATCGCCGGCCTCCTGCAGGCCGAGGGCTTCACCAGCAACGCAGAGGCGCTGCTGCGCCGCGCCATCCAGTACAAGATGCTGCTGCACCCCGAACAGGACATCGACGAGCAGCACCGCCAGGCCGCCCGGCTCCTGGCCGAGCTGCGCGCGCACGAGGCCCCGAACGTCCGCGAATGGCACCGCGCCACCCAGCGCCTGGTCGAGGTCACGCTGCGCCAGCAGATGCCAAACGCCACCGACGAGGACAAGCGCCACGACCTGCCCAAGCTCTACGCCAGCCAGCTCGCGGCGCTGCTGCGGACGGTCAGGTAGGTATTGCAGCCCGAGCTCCCTGCTATCGACTTGACATGACAACGTCGGCGCTCATTGGCGGCATACCGTGCGGCAGACGACGCTCCAGCGCCTCGATTAAGGCAATATTACGCCACTCGATGCCCGTAAGCCGTCGCGCAATTACTTCTGTTTCCTCATCGGTTGGCTGGTACCATGGCTGCGAACTGAAGTAGGCGCGGAGCTCTGGTGGACCGAAGGCGAACCCACGTCTAGCAAATATCTCGTTCCGCGCGACACGGAGGTCCCAGGCGGATAGTGCTCGGATCTCGCGCGATCGCACGGCACGCGTGGAAAGCACAGAATAGCGCCCAGGTAGTCCGGTCGCAGTCGACTCAGCAATCAAATTACATGTCAAATCCGATGGTGCCAGTTCGCCATGGACATCCGTCGTAGATGGAAAGGGATTCGCGGCGCAGGCGGGGAACGGATACCTACCAGAGAGCTCGGGATGCGATTCCAGGGCAGGATTTAGCGGCCCCTTGAATATCCGCTTGAACACGGATTCACGTGAATTACGATCGCCCCAATAGCGAAATCCAGAATGACCCGGTGGCCGAGCGCGTCCATACCTTCGGTCCTCCCGCCAGCCAGGATCGCGCACACCCCCTGTGCGCGGATAGGGCAGCGCCACAACCTGCCACTGATGATTACCATCGATGGATCGTATGGCATCGAGAAGGAGAGAGAAGGGCGCACCCGACCCTTCTGGATACAATGTAGAGCCATAGACAGACGAAGCCCCGCCCGTTAGATCCCGATGAACAGCATTTAGCGCCGTCACATCCAGAAGCGCCAATTTCGACAACACTATGGCGTTGTGCAGGGCGTTGAAGCTGTTCTCGCTCACGACCGCGTTCTCGTTCGCAAGCCCCATGTCGGCTCTGACCCGCTGGGCCACGTCGCCCATCTGGATGAGGTTGCTGTTGCTATCGTCTGTCGCGTAAATGCCGTTGAGAGTCGCATCCGTAATGCGCTCACCACTGTCCATTAGTCGGATCAACTCGGAAAGCTGCCGGTTGGTCGTGAATGCGATGATTTCGTCACGCGCCCTATTCAGAGCTTTCTTGACCTCCTTCTCCAAGGGCTTCTTGACCTTCTTGTCGAACTCTTGTTGCAGTTTTACCTGGGGCGCCAGCAACCAGCCAAGAACGCCAAGACGATCGACGAAATCTTGCAGTTCCTGTTCTAGGCGACCTTTGAATGCCAAAAATTCAGCACGCGCGACACAAATGGTCTGCGGCACTTCGCTTGGAATCGCAATCAAAACCGGCGTCCAGCATTCATACCACTCGAAGTATGGTTTTAGCCTGCTCTCGCTCGACTTTGCCACGATCCGACTGGCGACGACCTCACTCGTTTCCGAGAATGCCGCCGTGGCACGACGAATGTCGTCGCGCCAATGCGCCAGGAAGAGAATCAGCGGATCGTACCGCGCGAGGAGGTCGGCCACCGGCTGCAGCTTGTCCTGCAGCGCTGCGACCTTCGTTCGCACACGCCCCACCTCCGCCTCGGCCATTGCTGCCACTTTCTGCGCCTGTTCGACCGCCTTGCGTTCGATCTCGCGTTGCTTACGGTGCACGTCAATTTGCAGCCTCGTCGCGGTCTGGACGAGCTTCGCTTCCGTAATCGCCCGTTCCGCCTGCGTGATCTTGTTGTCCAATTCCAGTATCAATGCGCGCGCCTTACTGGCGACGTCGCGAGCTGCGCCCAATGCTGCCTCATGCCCTCTGAGTGTTGCCTTTGCCGCTTCAAGTGACGCATTGATGGTCAACCATGCTGGGTTAATTTCGGTCACCGTCTCGCAAACATTCTCAATCACGTCATCGCACCAGGGCACAATGCCGCCAAGGCAAATCAACTTCTTGACTGCTTTACATACCGTCTTTGAAATCTTCTCCATGGTGCCATTTAGTTGATTTTGCAGCCGATCGACAACTGACCTGGCGTCCCGGACGGCGCTCTCCAAAGCACCGAAGCTCGCCTCAGCCGCAGCGGCTGCCACTTTCTGCACTTCGATCTGGCTCCGCCATCCCAGGATTAGGGCGGGATTCTCATCGATGATGCGCGCGAGCTCGATCAGCTTGTCTTCTGCTTCGCGAAGAAGACGGTCACGCGTTGCCAATGCACCATCTGCCGCCTTCAGCCCTTCCTGTGCAACCTGCAGCGCCCGCTCTGCATCCTTGAGGGCTTGTTCCGCGGCACGAAGCGGTGAGAGTTCCCTTAGACCAATCTCGAAAATCTTGCTCTTGAGCCGCAGCGCTTCATCATGCACCCGGCTCACATTCTCATGCACACCTTCAATCGCAACCAAATGACTTGGAATCTTTGACCGCTTGTACTGCGCCACTACACTGTTTTCGAGCACCAGCCGGTCGGCGACAAATTCGTGCGGCGCATGCCATGCGCCGACCGCCTCCCAAATCCGTGGTGTGCGATCGGCGACATAACGCTCCAGCGTGAAGTGGCGGACTTCGACCTCGTTTCCGACCTCTTGGTGGATGCCAAGATCGAAGATATCGCCCGCGTATTGATTTACCCAAGTATGAGCGAAGATATCGCCTGATGCATGAGACAGATACCCATATACCCAGGCGATCTCGTGCGAGCTGCGTGCAACATGCAGCAGATGCCGTAGCCAATCATCCGTCTGCCAACCTCCTTTTACGCCGGGGTGCGTCGTAACCTGTCCAGTGATGAAATCTGGGTAGACGTCGGGACCCAAGGTGCCCGCGAGAAAAGCGCCCGGCTGTTGGCGGATGGCGTCCAGTGCCGCTTTCGGAATCGGGTATTGGCGCGCGCAGTCGATGCTATTTGAAGGAACTGCGGTACCGGCGCATAGACTGATAGCGCCGTCTGGCAGTAGGTCCTCCAACACTCGCGCGCCGACGTAAAGGTGGGTCTCCAGCGACCAGGCAAAAAGCGGCCTCGGCAACATCACGCAGATCGCAAGCAATGCTGCCGCCCAAACGTGCCCCATGTACTCCCCCACCTGTGAGAACCACAACACGAGCCTATTTTCTTCCATAAATAGTACGTATGGAAATTATATTATCAATGAGAATCTAAGTTATTGCGACAAAGGGCTCCCGTTCTCGCGGATCCCCACACACTAGAAAATTCGCTCGAACTACATTAATTTTCCTCTCCATGCATTCCCTCGCGACCCATCCCGGCTTGAACCAGGGCCGACAACAAGGGCTCAAACGCCGCCAGGCGTAGGGTGAGCCGGCGCGCGGCTGCGCGCCTTGGATGGAGATCGGCGCCCCGCTGGAGGCGCCGCGCAGGGAAAGCAGGGCAATGGAAATCGAGTATTTCGCGCGCGGCCTCGTGATCGGGCTGGCGATCGCGGCGCCGGTCGGGCCGATCGGGCTCCTGTGCATCAGGCGGTCGCTGGACGCGGGCTTTCCGCTCGGATTCCTGACCGGGCTGGGGGCGGCGGCGGCGGACGGGGTCTATGGCGCGGTCGCGGCCTTCGGGCTGACCGCCGTGTCGTCCTTCCTCGTGGCGCAGCAGCGCTGGCTCGCGCTGGGCGGCGGGGTGGCGCTGCTGTGGCTCGGCTGGCAGAGCTTCACGCGGCGGCCGGCAGGCGTTGACGCGCCGGGCGCGGCGGCGGCGGTCGATGGCGGCAGCGCAGCGGCAAGCCTCGCCCGTGAACGCCTATGGGCCGCCTTCGGGTCGACCTTCCTGCTGACCCTCGCCAACCCGGCGACAATCCTGAGCTTCGTCGCGGTCTTCGCCGGCCTCGGACTGGCGGGCACGGGGCTCGCCGGCGACGCGGGCGGCAATGCGGCGAGCGCCATGACCATCGTCCTCGGCGTGGTGCTGGGCTCGGCCGCGTGGTGGCTTTTCCTCGCCGGATCGACCGCGGCGCTGCGCCGCCAGGTGCCGGCGGGGGCGATCCGCTGGATCAACACAATCTCGGGCGCGATCCTCGCCGGCTTCGGCTTCGCCGCGCTCTGGGCCGCGCTCGGCTAGATCCCGGTCGCTGTCCCGGCGGTCGCGCCCGCGCTAGTCGTTCGGCTTCCGGTCGCGCCCGCGATCGGGACGCCCGCCGCCCCCCTGCGGCCGCTGCCCGCCCCCTTGCCCCTGCGGCTGCGCCTGGGGCTGGGGCTGGGCCTGAGGCTGCGGCTGGGCCTGCGGCGGCGGCTGCTGTTGCCGCCGCGCCTGCTCGGCTTGCGCACGGGCGGCGTTTTCCTGCTGCTGGCGCTGGGCGCGGGCGGCTTCGTCCTGCTGGCGACGCTGCTGGTCGGCCTGGGCGCGGGCGGCGTTTTCCTGCTGCTGGCGCTGGGCACGGGCGGAGTCTTCCTGCTGGCGGCGCTGCTGATCGGCGCGCTGGCGCTGCTCGGCGTCGCGGCGCTGGCGTTCGGCCTGATCGCGCGCGGCGGGCGCAGCCGGCTGCCCGACCGCGGCGGGCGGGGCCGCCGGCGGCCTGGCCTGGGCGGGGGCCTGGGCGGGGGCCGGAGCCTGGGCTGGCGCGGGGACCGGAGCCGGCGCGGCGGCGGCGGGCGGACGCTGGCGGTTGTCGCGATCGCGGCTGCGGTCGCGGTCCTCGCGGTCTTGCCCCGGCGCCTGGCCCATGCGGCCGCGATCGTCCTGGGGGCGCGCGCCGGGCCGGGCCTGCTGCGGGGCCGGCGCGGGCGTTGCCTGCGGCTGGACCGCGGCCGGGGTCGGCGCGGTTGGGGTCGGCGCGGTCGCGGCGGGAGCGGTCGCCGCTGGCGCCGCGCGCCGCTCGGCGCCGCGCTCGCGGTTCTGCTGGCTCGACTGGCGCAGGTCGTCGACCCGGCGCTGGCGCTCGCGCAGCGTGGCCGGCGCCGTCGCCGGCTGCACGTTGGACGTGCGCACGACGGTCTTGCTGCTCCAGGTGTTGTAGACGTTGGTCTGGTAGTTCACGACCACGTCGCGCCCCGCCGTCGTTCCGCCAGCCGACGGCCGGGCACCCGCGCGGCTTGGCTCGGGCGCGCGCACCACGCTGCGCCCGCCGCCCCAGTCGTTGCGGCGGTCCCAGCCCCGGTTGTCGCGACGCTCGTCGCGCCGGTCGCGGCGGCCGTCATAGTGCGGGCCCCAGAACTGCTCGCCGACGATCGCCGCCGTGGCGAGGCCGAGCGCGAAGCCGATGAAGCTGCCGGCGGCGAAGCCGGCGCCGCCGCCGTAGGTCGCGGGCCGCGCGTAGTAGGTCCGCCCGACCCAGGGCTTGTAGCGGTAGCCCGAGCCGTAGACCACCGTGCCACGCCGCGACACGTAGGTGCCGAAATAGCCGGGCGTGTAGCCGACATAGACGTAGCGAGGCGTCGCGCGGTACACGCGCACATAGGTGGCGTAGTAGACCGGCGAGCTGGGCGGGATGGTGTAGATCACCGGCGGGATGACCGTCGCCACCAGCCACGGCCCGGTCGGCGACGGCGCGGTGAACCACACGCCGTTCTCGACCGCGTAGTAGGAGTTCGGATCGACCTGGATGACCGGCACCGGCGCGTTCTGCGCGTAGTAGAGCCCGGTGCCCTCGACCGGCGCGAACTGCGGCTGGCCGTCGTAGTAGGGATCGAAGCTGGCGCTCTGCCGGTCGATGGTCGCGGTCTGCGGGATGGTGTTGGCGATCGCGGCTTCCTGCGCCTGCGGCGTGCCGGGGATCGACACCAGCACCACGCCCTTGGGATGCGCCTCGGGGATGCGGCGGAAGTCCGGCGGCAGGTTCTGCCCGTCGACATAGCTCCACGGGCCCTCGAAGCCGCGGGCGCGGAACCAGCGGCCCGAGATCAGCACGTAGTGATCCTGGGTCGCGGTGTCGAGGAAGATGTCGCTGGCGGTGTTCTGCACGAAGAGCAGGCGCGTGCCGTCGATCGGCACGAACTGCGGCGCGCCGTCGGTCTGCAGCAGCTCGGTCGGCCGGTCGGCGACATAGATCGCCGGCAGCACGTTGTAGGGGCCCGGCTTGTCGTCGTCGTCCAGGAGGTCGACGCCGCCCTCGTTCAGCGCCTGCTGCTTGATCTGGTCGAAGACCGGCTGCGACTCGTAGGCGATCACCCAGGGAGAGTTCAGATCCGGCGTCGTGGCCCAATAGCCGGCGACGCGCAGGAAGTAGCGCCCGCTCGACGCCTCGCGCAGCAGGAGCACGTTGGTGTTGACCACGCGCTGCAGGTTCGGCGCCACCTCGCGCAGCACGGGCTCGCCGTCCATGACCACCAGCACCGAGGCTTCCTGGCTGAAGATGATCTGCGGCGCGTCGTTCAGCACCTCGATCTGCATGTCGGCGGCGCGCTGCGCCTTGGCGATGGCGAGCGAGGACTGGAGCTGGTCGAGCGCGATCACGCGCGCCACGACCCCGCCCTGCGACTCGAGTGCGCGCTCGACCTCGCCGGCGCGCTGCGGCGCCGTCGGCAGCAGCACGCGCGTGACCTGCGCGTCGCTGAGCCACACCGCGCCCCGCTCCTTGTCGACGTCGGAGCGCGCGGTGATGAAGACCTGGCCGAAATGCTGGTCGGCCTGGTT
>JAEULC010000194.1 GCA_016792605.1 Rhodospirillales bacterium | reverse complement strand
GGCCTCGAGGTTCGGATGCGCCATCACGGCCATCGGGTCGCGCGTCTTGATGCCGTAGCGCTCGAGGAACTCGTGCGGCAGGTAGAGCCGGCCGCGCTCCGCGTCCTCCTTCAGGTCGCGCAGGATGTTGGTCAGCTGCAGTGCCTGGCCCAGCGCCCAGGCGAGCTCCTTGGCGGCCAGCGTCGTGCAGCCGAACACCCGGATCGACAGGTAGCCGACTGCGCCGGCGACGCAGGCGCAGTAGTGCTCGAGCTCCGCCATCGTCGGGCCGTGCAGCGTGGTCTCCGAGGCGTCAATCTCCATGCCCTCGATCAGGGCCAGGAAGTCCTTCTTGTCGAGGTTGAAGGACTGCACCGGCACCAGCAGCGCGCGCGTGGTCGGGTAGGTCGGGCGGCCGGCGTACAGCCGGTCGATTTCGGCCCGCCATTCGTTCAGCCGCCGTTTCTTGTCATCGAGCGGTGCGGGCTCGTCGGCCACGTCGTCGACCTCGCGGCAGAAGGCGTAGACCGCGAACATGGCCTCGCGCTTGGGCGTCGGCAGCACCCGCATCGCGCCATAGAACGACGAGCCCGAGCGCTCGGTGACGGCGCGGACATGCTCGCGCGCCGCCGCGTCGGAAATCGCGGGCGCGGCGGCAGGCGGGGACACGGTGTCGGGCGGGCTCATGGGCAGGGGTCTTATAGCGTCCGGCGCGGCGAAGCAACGAGCCGCGTCAGCCGCGCTTGACCGGCGCCTGGGCGCGGCCCTTCCAGAACGCGCCCTTGCCCCGGTAGTAGGCCAGCGCCGAGTCGAGGGTCATGAGGTTGTAGAGAAACCCTGCCAGCGGCAGGACCGCCGCGGGCGCCGGCCGGTCGTAGAGCGCCAGCGTCGGGCGGTAGCTGAGCGCCATCAGCAGCCAGGCAAGCCCCGCCATGGCGCCGCCTGCAATGCTGCCATGCCAGGGCGTCGTGAGCGCGAGCGTGGGCGGAACAAGGTAAACGAGGATCATGCCGACCACGGTACCGCCGAGCGCCAGCGGGCTGTAGCCGAGCTGGTCGTAGGCCGAGCGCGCGACCATGCGCCATATGTCCTTCAGCCCCTCGTAGGGCCGGATCGAGTGCGACTCCTTGGTCAGGCCGAGCCAGACCGGCCCGACCGCCTTCAGGTTTCGGCCGAGCGCGCAGTCGTCGATCACCGCGCCCTTGATCGCCTCGATGCCGCCGGACTGGGCAAGCGCCGCGCGCCGCACCAGCATGCAGCCGCCCGCCGCGCCGGCCATCTTGTCCTGCGGGTCGTTGATCCGGGGGAAGGGGTAGAGCTTCTGGAAGAAATAGACGAAGGCCGGGATCAAGAGCCGTTCCCAGGGCCGGCGGCAATGCAGCATCACCATCAGCGACACGAGCTCCAGGCCCTCGCTGTCGGCCTTGGCGACCAGGGCGCGGAGCTGGCCGGGGTCATGCGCGATGTCGGCGTCGGTCAGCCACAAATAGGGTGCCTGCGCGTCGACCTGGTCGGCGCGGCGGACGCCGTTGTGGACCGCCCACATCTTGCCGACCCAGCCCGGCGGCAGGGGCGTGCCGCTGACCACGTCGAGCCGGTCGCCCTTGGGATGCGCCTTGGCCAGCGCGCGGGCGACATCGCCGGTGCCGTCCTCGCTCGAGTCGTCGACCAGCACGATGCGGAACGGCCCGGGATAGTCCTGGTCGAGATGCGAGCGCATCGAGCGCTCGATGACGTCGGCCTCGTTGCGCGCCGGCACGACGGCGATGACTGCGGGCCATTCGGCGGGCGCGGGCGCGTCCAAGCCCAGGCGCTGGTCGCAGCGCCAGAACCGGCCGTGGAAGAAATAGAGATAGACCCAGATCGCAAGCGACAGGGCGGCGATGCCGGCGACCGCCCCGAACGACGCCGTCACGGCAGCCTTAGACGCGGAACTTGAACGTCTCGCCGGGCTTGCGCTCGATGTCCGGCGGGAAGCTCTTGCGCTTGTCGGCGTAGTACTGGACGCGGTGGTCGCCGGCCGAGGCCTTGTTGTAGGTGATGTAGAGTACGCGGCGCGGCTTGTCGGTCTTGTTGAGGGCCGAGCCGTGCGGCGCGAAGCTATCGAAGAACATCACGTCGCCGGGCTTGGACGGGTAGGGCACGAACTTCATGTCGGCCATGTCCTTGTCGGTCAGCGGCGCCCACTCGCCGCCGACCATGCCCTTCTTGTGGTGGCCCGCCGCCATCTCCAGGCAGCCATTCTCCAGCGTCGTCTCGTCGATCGTCACCAGCGCGGTGATGAAGATCGGCGCGTAGTTCCACCAGCCGGCCTGCTGGTCCTGGTGCGGCTTGAAGCCGTCGCCGCCCGGCAGCTTGAAGTTGATCTTCTCCTTGAACAGCGTGGCCTTCTCGCCGAAGAGCTGTTCGACGGCGCCCTGCATCCGGTGGTCGCGGAACAGGCCTTGGAAGCCCTCGTGGTAGGGCACGAAATTCTCGATCCGCTGCAGCACGCGCCGCGACGGCTTGGTCAGGCTGTCCTCGTAATAGGCCATGTGCCGGCCGGGGACTTCCTCCCAGTTCTGCACTTCCTCGGTCCAGCGGGTGATGTCGCGCATCTCCTCGACGCTGAAGGCGCCGGGCATGTTCAGGAAGCCGTCGCGCTCGAACGCGGCAAGCTGCTCCTCGGACAGGAATCGCGCGTTGTCCGCGATCTTCCGGGCGGTCGACGGGCTGGGCATGTCGGGAAAGCCTCTCGGGATGGTCACGCAGCGGTCAAGGATCGGCCAGACCATGCCCATCCGTCCCCGGCTTGGCAAGCCGCCGATTGTCGCGGCAGGGCTGCGCCGGGGAAGCCTTGTCTTTCAACCAATTGGCTCGACTTATCCGAGTAAGATCGCGTAAACAGCAAGAGTAGCAACAAAATCGTGCCGCCTGTGACGGCCGACACAGCGCGCCGGCGCGGCGCTTGCTTGTTGCTGGGAAAAGGCGTCCACGGGTGGGACGCAACGAGGGGTAGAATGCAGTCCTTTCCGCTCGCCGACTGGAGCCTGCCGGGGCTGGAATTGCGCTCGGTCTGGTCGCCCGCGATTCCCTACGACGACCAGGTCCTGGCCGAGCTGTCGCCGGGCTGGCGGCTGCTGATGCTGCAGGACGGGTCGGCGACGCGCTCGCTGTCGGTGCTGACCGGCGAGACGATCCAGGTCGCGATCGACGAGGCGACGGTCATCAACGACGACCGCTGGGCGCCGCCCGAAGTCGCGAAGCTCGAGGCGCCCTACATGCGCCGCACGGTCGGGCTGCGCACCCGGTCCGGGGTGGTCCTCAGCCACGCGATCTCCTGGTGGAACTCGGGCGACTACGCGGGCTTCCTGGCCGACCCCAGGCTGCCGATCGGCACCAACATGGAGCAGGGACGCTCGGAATACGCCCGCGAGATCCTGAGCCTGTTCCTGGCCTCGGGCGATACGCTCGACGAACGCTTCCAGGCGGAAGGACCGTTCCTCGGCCGGCACTACGTGATGCATCGCGGCGGCCGGCCGCTGAACGTCATTGTCGAGATCTACGCGCCGGCGGTCGCGCGCTACCTCGACGTCACCGGCTGGTACCCGCGCTGGGACGGGCGGCGAGGGCTGCCGCAGGCCTAAAGCCAGACGCTGGCGACGCCCTTGACGGCGCACCACAGCGCCTGCGGCTTGGTGAGCTGCACGCGGGTCGCGATCGGGTCGCGGGCGCGCAGCTCGGCGGTCAGCTTGTCGGCGATCTTGACAATCACGGCCGACTCCATCGCCAGGTGCTTGCTCTTGAGCTGGCCCGGCAGCTTGCGCGCCTCGGCCATCAGGTCGGCGGTGGCGTCGAGGCAGAGGTCCAGCACCTTGCGCATGCCGGGCACCAGCGCCGGCCGGTCGAGGTCCTCGACCGTGACGCCGTTCGCCGCCATCCAGTCGCCGGGCAGGTAGACGCGGTCGATCTCGCGGTAGTCCTTCTGGCAGTCCTGCAGGTGGTTCAAGACCTGCAGCGCGTCGCACAGCGCGTCGGATGCCTTGTAGCCCGCCTTGTCCTCGCCGTGCAGGTCGAGCAGGTAGCGCCCGACCGGCGAGGCCGAGAGCTGGCAGTAGCCGTAGCGCAGGTCGTTCCAGTCCTTGTAGCGCAGATAGGTCGCGTCGCGCTTGAAGGCGTGCAGCAGGTCGCGGCAGTGGTCCGTCGTGATGCCGCATTCGATGAGGCTCTGGCGGATGCGCCAGGGTTTCTCCAGGCCGGGCTCGGGCTCGCGCCGGCCGAGCAGCACGTCCTCGTAGGCGTCGAGGCGCCGGATCTTTTCTTCCGCCGGCAGGTCCGGGCTATCGCCGATGTCGTCGGCCGCGCGGGCGAAGGCGTAGAACACGGCCACGTGCGGCCTGAGCTTCTTCGGCAGCAGGAACGAGCCGACGGGGAAGTTCTCGCCGCTGGCATCCTTGCTGGCGGCGGTGTCGAAGGTGTTGGCGTTCGTGGCAGCGCTCATGGGCGCTGTTGTAGGCGGGCAGCGCTCTCTTGCCAAGCCGGCGCTAGTTCAGCCGCGTGGCTGGCGTGCCCTCCTCGCCGAAGTCGACGCAGGTCAGCACGAAATCGATCGCGCCGCTTTGCCCGGCGAGCGGCAGCACCAGGCGGCGATAGGCGCGCAGCGGACGGCCGTACCAGCTGATCCGGCGCTCGGTGATGTGGATGTGGCCGGTCGCGACGACGGAGCGGTATTCCTCGACGACGGAATCGGCGTCATCGCCGGCCATCGTCTCGAGCGTCTGCCCGCGCAGCTCGCGCCCCGCGCGGTGGCAGATCTCGGTGCCGGCGACCCGGCAGGTGAAGCCGGGGCCCGGCTGCGTCACGTCCCACAGGATCACGTAGGGCAGGGCGGCGTTCAGGTCGATCGGGTCGATGTCGCTGCGCTGGGGCATCGGCCGGCCCTGGCGCTTCGCCATCCACAGCGCGAACACGCGCCGGAGTTGGCCGGTCAGCTCGATGTCCTCGGGAATGTCCTCGGGCGCATAGAGGCCCGCGACCGGCGCGTGGCGATGCGGCTGGGCCGCCTGGAACAGCGCGCTGAAGAGAACCTTGCCCATGCCAGCCTCCCCCTCGATCCCCCGGCGAGCGCCCGCTTCGGCGGGTCAGTACTCTTATTGCGGAAAATTCTGTACCGACCTGGGGCTGGGGATTGCAAGTGACGTTTCGCGGGCGCTGCTGCGACCGTGGCCAAACCGCGGAAAGCCGCCGTTTTCTGGAGCGTTTTCGTCGGTGCGCCGGCGCGGCGCCGCGCGCCGTTAACCCTGTCGCTTAATCATTCCGCGCCAGGATTCACGGCCGGTCGGGCGAGTCGGGGTGGGCGGCGCGCGGCGAGAAGCTCCAGAACAGCAGGAGCCCGAGCAGGATCCACAGCAGCTCGCGCCCGCGCCGCACGATCGCGACGGCAAGCCCGATCGCCGGGGCGCCGGTCAGCGAGCCGAGCGCGAGCATCAGCGCGCCTTCCTGCGCGCCGAGACTCATCGGGATGAAGAACGTGCCGGCGCGCACGAGCTGGGTCAGCGCCTCGACCATGACAGCGTCGGCGAAGGTGATCGGGTAGCCGAGGAACCACATGACGACCATGACCTCGGCCGCGCCCAGCAGCCAGTTGGCGATTGAAAGAAGCACGGCCGGGATCAGGCGGCCGCGGTGGGCGCGGTAGAAGCCCGAGAGCTGTCGGTCCATGTCGGAGAGCGCGTCGAGCGAGCGCTTGAGCCCGGCGCCGTAGCGCAGGCCGGAAACCCACGTCGCGGCGCGGCTGGCGAGGCGGAACCACTGCACCAGCACCAGGGCCGCGATCGCCAGCGCGAAGGCGCCGAGGCCGAGGCCGGCGACCAGCTTCATCGTGTCCGGCAGCCGGTCCGAGGTCAGCATCATCGCGAAGCCGCCGGCCAGGAACAGCGTCAGCCCGACCAGGATCGCGGTCTTGGCAAGCACCAGCGAGGCGATCCCGTCGCGCAACGAAACGCCGAAATACCTGCGCAGCAGCAACGCCTTCACCGGCTCGCCGCCGACCGAGCCGAGCGGCGTGGCGCTGTTGACCGCTTCGCCGATTACGCGCACCTGCCAGAGCTGCGCCAGAAGCCGGATCGACGGGCGTCGCGCCGTCAGCGCCGCCATCCACACCGCGGTGTCGGCAAGGAAGGCCAGGAAGTAGATCGCGACGACCGCCAGCGCGCCCTTCCAGCCAAGGTCAACCAGCCGCGCGCCTACCTCGGCGAGATCGGTATTCCAGGCGATCGCGGCGACAAGGCCGATCCCCAGGACGACGAAGCCATAATGGAGATAGCGGTGCATATGGCGCGGCCGGGAACCGGCGCGCCCGCGCTACTGCGCTGCCAGCCGCGAGGGCGGCGAGGCGGCGGCGGCGGCGCGGGCACGGTTCTGGCGGCGGATCGCGAGCATCGCCGGCAGCACGACCAGGGTGACGACGAGGTTGGCCGTGATGCCGATCGTCAGCAGCAGGCCCATCGAGAACACGCCGCGATGGTCCGACAGCATCAGCGTGCCGAAGGACGAGATCGTGGTCAGCGCGCTGACGATCACCGCGCGCGGCGTGCTGGTCTCGAGCACCGAGTGGCCCTCGCGGTCGCGCAGCACGAGGTGGATGCCCGAGGCGACGCCGAGGCCGACCAGCAGCGGCAGGACGATGATGTTGGCGAAGTTGAAGTCCTGGCCCACCAGCACGGCCAAGGCCGCGGTCAGGATGCCGGCCAGGACCAGCGGCAGCAGCACCAGCAGCGAATCGCGGATGTTGCCGAGCAGCACGAGCAGCAGGGTCACGATCGACACCAGCGCGATGGTGGCGGCGATGTGGAAGGCCTGGATCACGGTGCGGCCGGCCTCGACGACGGTGACCGACGAGCCGGTCGCGCCCGGCTCGGCCGCCAGCATCACGTCGGTGAACTTGCGCAGGTCGTCGATGTCGATGAGCTTGTGCTTGGGGAAGACCTGCACCCGCGCGCGGCCGTCCTTGGCAATCAGGCGCTCGCGCACGTCCTGGGGCAGGTTGTCCAGCGTGACCTTCTCGGCGCTGACCGCGTCGCGCAGCGAGGCCAGGCGCTGCGGCAGGGCGCCGACGAGGCGCCGCTCGAGCGCCAGCAGCCCGGCGTCGGTCTGGTCGGTCGCCACGATGGCGCGCGACAGGCGGCGCAGCGCATCGGCCATGCGTGCGTCCACCGGGCCCGCGGCGGCGGTGTCGAGCCGCTCCTTGAGCGACTTCAGCAGCGCGCGGCGCTCGTCCGCGGTCGGCGGCGGCTTGCGCTCCGCACTCATCAGGATGGGCGTCAGGAACAGCGCGATGTCGCCGATGACCTCGAGCTTCTCGTCCTGGTCGGCGGGCACGAAGCTGGACAGAGTCAGCACGCCGTCGACCTCGGGCAGCTTCTTCAGGCGCGCGGCCATCTCGTCCGCCGCCTTCAGGTTCGGCGCCAGGATGTTGAGGTCGTAGGGGCCGAAGGTGGCGTCATGGGCCAGGTCGAACACGGCTTCGACCGACTCGACGCGCGGGTCCTTCATCTTCAGCGGATCGGCGTCGAAGCGCGCGAAGGGCAGGATCACGATGGCGGCCAGGCAGAACAGGACCGCCGCCCAGACGATCGGGCGGGGATAGTGCTCGACGATGCCTTCGACCATCGACTGGGACATCACCTGCGTCGGCGGCTTCACCTTGAGCGGCAGCAGCGAGAGCAGCGCCGGCAGGAGGGTGAGGTTGACGATCAGCGCCACGAACATGCCGACCCCGGCGATCAGGCCGAGCTCGGCCACGCCCTTGTAGTCGGTCGGCAGGAACGAGAAAAAGCTGATCGCGGCGGTGACCGCGCACAGCGTCAGCGCGCCGCCGTTGCCCTGGCCGGTCTTGCTCAAGGCGTCGACGCGCGACTTGCCGGTCGCGAGTTCCTCGCGATAGCGCAGCGTGAAATGCGCGCCGAAGTCGTCGCTGAGGCCGATGAACAGCACCGCGAAGGCGACCGACAGCAGGTTCAGGCTGCCGATCGACACCGTCGCGAACCAAGTGGTCAGCGCCAGCCCCACCGTCAGGCAGATCGAGGTGGTGACGACCAGCATCCAGGACTGCAGCCCGATCGCCAGCAGGATCACGACCGTGATGCCGGCAACGATGCTGATCCAGCCCATCTGCTGGCGGATCGTGCCGAGCTCGTCCTGGGCGAGCGCGGCCGATCCGGTCAGCCGCATGCGCACGCCGTGCTTGCCGTCCCAGTTCTGCGAGCGGGCGAAGTCGCGCAGCGCGTCGATGCCGTCCTTGGCGGGATTGAGCGACGAGAAGTCGACCGCGGGCTGGATCAGGATCAGCCGGCGCAGCTCCGACGTCTTGGCGTCCCGGCCCATCATCATCTCGCGCCAGGACAGCGGCCGGGGATCGCCCTTGGCGGCGCCCTCGACCGCGCGCGCAATCCGGTTCAGCGCGTCGGTCAGGTCGACCGGCGGCTTGTTGCCCTTGGCGATGTCGTCCAGCGCCAGGTTCAGCATGTCGACCAGGCCGCGCAGCGACGGGTCCTGGTTCAGCGACCCCAGCACGGGCTGGGCGGCCGCCAGGCGGTCGGCGAGGTCGTTGAGCTCGTCCTTGGAGAGGAACAGGAGCCCGTTCTTGCGAAAGAAGCTGTCGCCCTCGGGGTCGTAGACGTTGAGGAACAGCTTCGGCCGCTCCTTCATGAACTTGACGACCGCGTCGGCCGCGTCGTCGGCCTGGTCCGGCGTGCTGCCGTCGATCATGATCAGGATGTTGTCGACGAACTGCGGGAAGGCCTTGTTCATGTCACGGTTGCGCTTCTGGTGCGGCAACTCGGGCGACAACATGCCGGCGGTGTCGACGTTCATGCCCAGATTCTGGCCGGAATACCAAAGCCCGTAGGCGGCCAGGCTCACAAACAGGGCAATCACCGGCCAGCGGAAACGGCAGGCGGCCGCGACCCAGCACCCGATGAACCAGGTGATGGTCTGCTCCGACCAGTGGACTGCCGACAGGTAGAATTGGCGCAGGCCGTTCAATCCGCCATTCCTTCGTGAAAAGTCGTGCGGCAACAAGCTGGAGGGTGGCCGGCCGGTGGCGGCCCGATCCTTTGCTTCCCTAGTGCTGGGCTATGTGCGGATGGCGCTGCCCAAGGGCAAACGCGCGCCGGGTTATAGCCTTGGCCCCGGAGCGGGGCAACCGACCAATACGCGGGCAAATGCGGCGGTTTGGTGACGCGGCCGGGCGCGATCCGGTGGCCATGGCATGCAAATCGCATGGCGCTGCGCCAACAGGGAAGCCGGTGGACCCGCCGAGGCATCGACCGCCGTCGCTTGCGGCCCGTCCGCCGGCTCCCGGTCAACGAACAGGGGGCAGAACGATGAACGGGCTACGGGTACTCTCGCTTGGCATGGCGCTGCTCGGCGCCGCCGGGGCGGCCGAGGCGCAGCAGACGCTGGATGTCGTCAAGAAGCGCGGGCAGATGCTGTGCGGGGTCAGCACCGGCACGCCGGGCTTCTCCAATCCGGACGCGCAGGGCAACTGGAGCGGCTTCGACGTCGACCTGTGCCGCGCGACCGCCGCGGCGGTGTTCGCCGACGTCTCCCGCATCAAGTACGTGCCGACGACCGGCCAGACGCGGTTCACCGCGCTGCAGTCGGGCGAGATCGACATGCTGTCGCGCACCAGCACCTGGACCATGACGCGCGACACGCAGCTTGGCCTCGAGTTCGTCGCCATCGGCTTCTATGACGGCCAGGGCTTCATGGTGCCGAAGAAGTCCGGCATCAAGAGCGCGATGGAGCTGAAGGGCGCCGCGGTCTGCACCGCTACCGGCACGACGACCGAGATGAACCTCGCGGACTACTTCCGCGCCAACAAGATGGACTACAAGGTCGTCGCCTACGAGAAGGTCGACGAGGTCAACGGCGCCTACGATTCCGGTCGCTGCGACGCCTACACCACCGACCGCTCCAGCCTTGCCGCGCAGCGCACCAAGCTGAAGGTGCCGGACGACCACGTCATCCTGCCCGAGGTGATATCGAAGGAGCCGCTCGGCCCCGTCGTCCGCCACGGCGACAACAACTGGGCCGACATCGTGCGCTGGTCCTACTACACGATGGTGATCGCCGAGGAACTGGGCGTCACCTCGGCCAATGTCGACGAGATGAAGAAATCGCCCAATCCCGAGATCAAGCGCCTGCTCGGCATCGAGGGCGACTTCGGCAAGCAGCTCGGCCTGGACAACGCCTGGGCCTACAACGTGATCAAGCTCGTGGGCAACTACGCCGAGAGCTACGAGCGCAACCTGGGCCCCAAGACGCCGATCGGCCTGCCGCGCGGCGTCAACGACCTGTGGACCAAGGGCGGGCTGCAATACGCGCCGCCCATCCGGTAGTTAGCCAGGACTATTCGTTCGTCGACCTTAGCCGCTCCAGGCCGCGCTCGAGGTCCTTGGTCAGGTCGTCGGGGTCCTCGAGCCCGGCGTGGATGCGAAGGGTGGGTCCCTTCGCGTCCCAGGGCTTGGCGGTCCGCGTCATGTGGGCGGGAAGGATCAGGCTCTCGAACCCGCCCCAGGACGCGCCCATGCCATAGAGTTCCATGCCGTCGAGCATGTTGGCGACAGCCTTGTGGCTGTAGGGCTTGAGCACGAAGCCGAACAGGCCCGAGGCGCCCGACATGTCGCGCTTCCACAGCGCGTGGCCTGGATCGTCGGGCAGCGCTGGGTAGAGCACGCGCTCGACCTCGGGGCGCTTCTTCAGCCAGGTCGCGAGCGCCAGCGCCGTCTGCTGGTGCTGACGCAGGCGGACGCCCATGGTGCGCAGGCCGCGCAGGCCGAGATAGAGGTCGTCCGGCGCCGCGCTGTAGCCGAGCAGGGCCACCGCGTTGCGCACCGTCAGGTAGGTCTCCTCGGTGCAGTCGATGATCCCCAGCATCGCGTCGGAATGGCCGACGATGTACTTGGTCGCGGCATGCGCGACGACGTCGACGCCCAGGTCGAACGGCTTGCAGAAGAGCGGCGTCGCCCAGGTGTTGTCCATGACCACCTTGGCGCCGCGCGCATGCGCCGCCTTGGCGATCGCCGGGATGTCCTGCATCTCGAAGGTCAGCGAGCCCGGCGCCTCGGTGAAGACCAGCTTGGTGTTGGGCCGGATCAGCGCTGATATGCCGGCGCCGATCGAGGGGTCGTAGTAGGTCGTGGCGACGCCGAACCGGGCGAGCGCATCGTCGCAATACTTGCGCGTTGGTCCGTAGGCATTGTCCGTCACCAGGATGTGGTCGCCCGCACTGACGAACCCGGTGATCGCGCCGACGATGGCCGCCAGGCCCGAGGGCACGGCGATCGCCTTCCAGCCGCCCTCCAGCTTCGCCACCGCATCCTCGAAGGCGAAAGTGGTCGGCGTGCCGTGCCGGCCATAGGTCATCGAGAAGAAGCGGCGCTTCTGCGCGTCCTCCATCGCCTGCACGGTCGGAAACAGGATGGTCGAGGCGTGGTAGACGGGCGGGTTCACGACCCCGTGGTTGTTGTGGGGGTCGCGGCCAGCATGGGTCAGGATCGTGTCTGGCTTGGAATCGTCGCGCAGGGACATTGAGGGCGCTTTCGTGGATGTTGCGGTGCGGCACGCAGGAACAGAAGAGGGAAGTGATATACCACGGTGCCCTTTTTGGGCGAGGCTTGATTCATTGCGCATAATCGAGTCAAATCAGCTATAGGGAGCCGTCGGACGGGGGAATGCGGAAAGGTCGTTAACGACCGCGTGTGCTCTTGGACGATGTACCGGCTCCGACCGGACGGTCGGGGCAACCAAGCATAACTTCAGGGATGCTAGCCACATGAAGAAACTCAGCGTTATTGCCGCCGGCGCGGCGCTCATCGCCTTTGCCGCCGGTGACGCCCAGGCGCAAGCGACACTCGACGCGATCAAGAAGCGCGGTCAGGTGATCTGCGGCGTGAGCCAGAGCCTGCCGGGCTTCGCCAACCCCGACGCCCAGGGCAACTGGGCCGGGTTCGACGTGGACATGTGCCGGGCGATCTCGGCCGCGATCTTCGGGGATGCGAAGCGCGTCAAGTTCGTGCCGACGACCGCCAAGGAGCGCTTCACGGCGCTGCAGTCGGGCGAGGTCGACCTGCTCGCCCGCAACACCACCTGGACCATGAGCCGCGACGTCCAGCTCGGCTTTGACTTCGCCGGCATCAACTTCTACGACGGCCAGGGCTTCATGGCGAAGAAGAGCCTGGGCGTGAAGAGCGCGCTGGAGCTGAAGGGCGCCACGGTCTGCACCCAGACCGGCACCACCACCGAGCAGAACCTCGCCGACTTCTTCCGCTCCAACAAGATGGAGTACAAGGTCGTCGCGATGGAGAAGAACGACGAAGTGCTGGCCGCCTATGACTCGGGCCGCTGCGACGTGTTCACCACCGACCGTTCGGGCCTCGCGGCCGACCGCACCAAGCTGAAGGTGCCGAACGACCACGTCATCCTGCCGGAAGTCATCTCCAAGGAGCCCCTGGGCCCGCTGTCGCGTCATGGCGACAACAACTGGAATGACATCATCCGCTGGTCGTTCTTCGCGATGCTCAATGCCGAGGAACTCGGCGTCGACAGCAAGAACGTCGACGAGATGAAGAAGTCGGCCAACCCGGAAATCAAGCGCCTGCTGGGCGTCGAGGGCGACTTCGGCAAGATGCTGAACCTGGACAACGCCTGGGCCTACAACATCATCAAGCTCGTCGGCAATTACGGCGAGACTTATGAGAAGAACGTCGGCCCGAACACGCCGATCGGCCTGTCGCGCGGCGTGAACGCGCTGTGGAGCAAGGGCGGCCTGCAGTACGCCCCGCCGATCCGCTAACACGGCGGTTGATCGAACCCAGGGGGCGCGCTGTCGGGGGACGGCGCGCCCCTTTTGGGCACGTGGATTGCAAGACAATTTGGCAAGAAGCGGCGGGATCCAAGAACCCGCCTAGCACAAGTCCGAACAGGGACTTCGCAGGTCTGAACCAGGGGGAGTAGGGATGGCGGTTGACGTCAGGGATACCGCGCGGGCGCCGGAAACGCCGTTCTGGCTGGATGCGCGCTACCGCGCGATCATGTTCCAGGTCATCCTGCTGGTTCTGGTCGTCGGCTTCGCCGGCTACATCTTCTACAACACCTACCAGAACCTGCAGCGCCGCGGCATCGCCTCGGGTTTCGATTTCCTCGGCTCGACCGCCGGCTTCGACATCATCATGCACCTGGTGCCGTACGCGGCATCGGAAAGCTTCGGGCGGGCGCTGCTTGTCGGATTGCTCAACACGCTGGCGGTGGCCGCGATCGGCATCGTGCTCGCGACGATCCTGGGCTTCGTCGTCGGCGTCGCACGCCTGTCGCGCAACTGGCTGATCTCGCGCATCGCGTCGATCTATATCGAGGTGATCCGCAACATCCCGCTGCTGCTGCAGATCATCTTCTGGTACCAGGTGCTCGGCAAGTCGACGCCGGGGCCGCGGCAGAGCATCGACATTGGCGGGCTTTTCTTCATCAACAACCGCGGCCTGTACATGCCGGCGCCGGTGACCGAGCCCGGTTTCTGGCTGACCCCGGTCGCGTTCGCCGCCGGCGTCGTCGCCACGATCGTGATGCATCGCTGGGCGCGCGCCCGGCAGATGGCGACCGGGCAGCAATTCCCAGTCCTATGGACCGCGCTCGGGCTGATCTTCGGCCTGCCGATCCTGGTGCTGCTGGTGACCGGGATGCCGTTCCACTGGGATTACCCGAAGCTCCAGGGCTTCAACTTCTCGGGCGGCATGGTGCTGATTCCCGAGTTCATCTCGCTGACCTTCGCGCTGGTGATCTACACCGGCGCCTTCATCGGCGAGAACGTGCGCGCCGGCATCATGGCGGTGAACCATGGCCAGACCGAGGCATCCTATGCGCTGGGCCTGCGCCCCGGCCCGACGCTGAGGCTGGTCGTCATTCCGCAGGCCATGCGCGTGATCATCCCGCCGCTCACCAGCCAGTACCTCAACCTGACCAAGAACTCGTCGCTGGCGACCGCGATCGGCTACCCCGACCTGGTGGCCGTGTTCGCCGGCACGGTCTTGAACCAGACCGGCCAGGCGGTGGAGTGCATCGCCATCACCATGGGCGTCTACCTGTTCTTGAGCCTGACGACGTCGGTCTTCATGAACTGGTTCAATCGGCGCGTCGCGCTGAAGGAGCGCTAGGCGATGACGACCGCAACCGAGACGCACCAACAGAAGGCCGACCTGCCGCCGCCGGCGGCTACGGTGGGCATCGTCGGCTGGCTGCGCGAGAACCTGTTCGGCAGCGTGCCGAGCACGATCCTGACGCTGCTCGCGGCCTACATCCTCTATCTCGTTGTCCCGCCGCTGGTGAGCTGGTCGATCATCAACGCAACCTGGACCGGCGCGGACTCGAACGCCTGCAAGCTTGCCGACGGCGCGCGCAAGGACGGCGCCTGCTGGATCTACATCCAGGCCTGGATCGGCGGCTACATGTACGGGCTCTACCCGTACGACCTGCGCTGGCGCATCGACATCGCGGCGGTCCTGGCGGTCGTGATGTTCGCGCCGCTGGCGATCAAGCGCCTGCCGTACAAGGACCTATACGGCATCGCCGTGATCCTGCTCTATCCGGTCGTCGCCTACTTCATGTTCAAGGGCTTCATCGACTTCGCGCCGGGTGCGCCGGGCTCGACCGATCATCCCTGGCGCGTGGTGCAGACTGACAAGTGGGGCGGGCTCGCGCTCACCCTGCTGATCGCTTCGGTCGGCATCATTGCGTCGCTGCCGCTCGGCGTGCTGCTGGCGCTCGGCCGGCGGTCGACCATGCCGATCGTCAGCACGTTCAGCGTCCTGTTCATCGAGCTGTGGCGCGGCGTGCCGCTGATCACCGTGCTGTTCATGTCCTCGGTGATGCTGCCGCTGTTCCTGCCCGAGGGGGTCAATTTCGACAAGCTGCTGCGCGCGCTGATCGGCGTCACGCTGTTCTCGGCCGCCTACATGGCCGAGGTGATCCGCGGCGGCCTGCAGGCGATTCCCAAGGGGCAGTACGAGGCGGCGATGGCGCTGGGCCTCAACTACCCGCGCATGATGGCGCTGATCGTCCTGCCGCAGGCGCTGCGCTACGTGATCCCGAACATCGTCAACACCTTCATCGGCCTGTTCAAGGACACGACGCTGGTGGCGATCATCGGCATGTTCGACCTCCTGGGCGCGATCCAGCTCGGCAACGCCGACCCGAAATGGCTCGGCTTCTCGATCGAGGGCTATGCCTTCGCCGCCGTGCTCTACTTCGTGTTCTGCTACGGCATGTCGCGCTACAGCCAGCACCTCGAGCGCAAGCTCCACACCGGCCACAAGAAGCGCTAACGCCAGAACCCTTCCGTCGGGAGACGATCCGATGACCGCCACCGCCTCGCCGCTCAAGAGCTCCAAGTCCGACGAAGTCGCGATCCAGATCGCCTCGATGCACAAGTGGTACGGCGAATTCCACGTGCTCAAGGACATCAACCTGACAGTCTACAAGGGCGAGCGCATCGTGATCTGCGGCCCGTCGGGCTCGGGCAAGTCGACGATGATCCGCTGCATCAACCGGCTAGAAGAGCACCAGAAGGGCACGATCGCGGTGGACGGCGTCGAGCTGACCAACAACGTCAAGAACATCGACGCCATCCGCCGCGAGGTCGGGATGGTGTTCCAGCACTTCAACCTGTTCCCGCACCTGACGGTGCTGGAGAACTGCACGCTCGCCCCGATCTGGGTGAAGAAGATGCCGAAGAAGGACGCCGAGGCCGTGGCGATGAAGTATCTCGAGCGCGTCCGCATCCCCGAGCAGGCGTTGAAGTACCCGGGCCAGCTCTCGGGCGGCCAGCAGCAGCGCGTGGCGATCGCGCGCTCGCTGTGCATGAGCCCGAAGATCATGCTGTTCGACGAACCGACCTCGGCGCTCGACCCCGAGATGATCAAGGAAGTGCTCGACACCATGGTCGGCCTGGCGGAAGAGGGCATGACCATGCTCTGCGTCACCCACGAGATGGGCTTCGCGCGAACGGTGGCCAACCGCATCATCTTCATGGACCGCGGCGAGATCGTGGAGCAGAACGAGCCCAAGGAATTCTTCGCCAACCCGCGCAGCGAGCGCACGCGGCTCTTCCTCAGCCAGATCCTGCACCACTAGCAGCGGGCGCTACCGCCGCGCGTCGCGCGCCAGCGCCTCGACATTGGGGCCGGTAAGCGTTTTCAGGAAGGCGACGAGGCTGGCCTTCTCCGCCGGCGTGAGGCCGAGCGGGAACAGCCACTCCGCCTTGCCGGGATCGTCCCCGCCGCCCCGGTCGTAGAACTCCACGACCGCCTCGAGCGTCGCCAGCGAACCGTCGTGCATGTAGGGGCCGGTCAGTGCGACGTTGCGCAGGGAAGGCGTACGGTATTTCCACCGGTCGGCCGTGTCCCCGGTCACCTCCATACGGCCGTCGTCCGTGGCAGGCGCTTCGCCGAAGCTGGCCAGCGCCGCCTGCGACACGTTCGTCGCCAGGCCCGGGACCAGCTCGACCCGGACGGGCGCCGCGTGCGCCGCCACGCGCGCGCGGCCGGTGCCGATATTGTGGAAGCGCTGGTCGGTGAAGGCGGCGTCGCGCTCGCCGATGCTATGGCATTGCGCGCAGCCCGCGCGGAAGCGGAACAGCGCGAAGCCCTCGCGTTCTTCGGCCGTGGTTGCGCCGGCCTCGCCGCCGAACCACCAGCGGTCGAAGCGCGACCCGCCGGCGACGAGGCTGCGCTCGTAGGCCGCGATCGCAGCGCCGATCGTCGCGCGGTCCGGCGCTGCGCCGGGAAAGGCCGCGGCGAAGGGCGCGCGGTAGTCGGGCAGGGAAGCGACGCGCGTCGCCACCGCCTCGGCCGATGGATTGGCCATCTCGTTCCCGGCCAGCAGCGGGTCCCAGGCCTGCGCTTCCAGGCTCGCCGCGCGGCCGTCCAGGAACAGCGACGTGTAGATGGCGACGTTGAGCAGGGTGGGTGCGTTGCGGCGCAGGCTGCGGCCCTCGACGCCCAGCGGCGTGCGCAGCTCGTTGCTGGCGAAGCCCTGCTCGGGCACGTGGCACATGCCGCAGGACATGGTGCCGTTGGCCGACAGCCGCCGGTCGAAGAACAGCTTGCGCCCGAGCTCGACTAGCGCCGGTGCCGCGGCCGGTGCGGCAAGCGCGGGCAGGCCGAGCGTCGCCGGATCGGCGGCCTGCGCCGTCGTTGCCGCGACCAGCAGCGCCAGCCCGAGCCTAGCGCTGCGCAAGCCCGTCCTCGATCAGCAAGGTCAGGATGTCATTGTACATGACCTCGGGCTGCAGGAAGGCTGTCGTGTAGATCTCGCGCACCTGGCCGCGCCGGTCGATCAGGAACAGCTTGAGCATGTGGCTGATCACGCGCGGCTGCGTCGCATCGCCTTCCTCCTCCACCGCGATGTCCTGGCCGAAGCCGTCGAGCATTGCCGCCAGCCCCTCCGACGACGCGGCGGCCAGGAACGACCAGGGCAGGTTCGTCCCCGCCAGGTGATGCCCGAAGGCCGCGAGCAGCTCCGGCGTGTCCCTGGGGTCGAAGCTGAGGCTCACCAGGCGTACGCGCCGGGCGAGGTCTGGCCGCGCCGCGAGCCGGTCGCGCAGGTCGATCATCGCGTTGAAAGCGGCGGGACAGCCCTCGGGATCGGCGCACTGCGCATAGAACAGCGACAGCAGCGTCACCTTGCCGGTCGTGAACGCCTTCAGGTCGTGGCGCCTGCCGCGCGAGTCCAGCACCGTACCGGCGGGCGTCGGCTGGATCGGCGGCAGGGCGTAGCTGCCGGCCGCGGGCGGTGTGAAGTCCGGCGGCGCGGCCGGCGCCTTCGGAACTTCATGCGCCAGCGCCGCCGAGCCCAGCGCCAGCAGTGCCATGACCGGACGAAGCAGCAGGATCATTCCAGCGCGGCGAGCGCCGACTGCCGCTTCGGCTTGGCCGTGAACTTCATGTGGTGCGCGCGGCCGAGCTTCTCCTTGGTGAAGTCGACCTCGAACAGCGGCTTCAGCTCCTTGCCATCCCAGGCGAAGGCGCGCAGGAACTGCTCGTCGTCCGCGCCCTTCTTGTCCCAGTTCGCCAGCAGCGACGAGGTGATGTAGACGCGCTTGCCGTCCCAGCTCTGCGACACCATGTTGACCTGCTTGCCGGTCACCTTGCTGTAGGTCTGCTTCGGCGCCTCGGGGTTGCTGAGGTCGAAGTAGCGCGTGGTGCCGTCCATGAAGGTGTTGACCCACAGCCCCTTGCCGTCGGCCGTGATCGAGATGTCGACCGGCAGCGGGATCTTCGACGGATCGCCGATCGTGCCGACCTCCTTGGCCTGCCACGCCTTGTTCGCGTCCTGCTTCACCAGCCACAGCTTCGAGGTCAGCGCCGATGCGGTGATCGCCCAATTGTCGCCGGGCTTCAGGGACCAGCGGATCTCCAGGGGCGCGCCGGGCACGGCGAAGACCTTCCGCGGCTTCATCGCCTTCAGGTCCCAGGCCACCATCGTGTTGCCGAAGCGCTTCATCGCCTCCGGGTCGGCCACGAGCTTGCCGAGGTCCATCATGTAGTTGTTCCAGCCGGTGAAGCTGGAGGTCAGCATCAGGTTCTTGGCCGGGTTGATGGCGATGTCGTAGCCATAGCCGTCGCCGCCGTTCGTGGTCGGCATGTCGTACTTGGCGACGAAGTCTCCCTTGTTGCTGTAGACCGCCATGCCGGTCCTGCCGCCATGGTCCTTGGTGTTTGACAGGCCCTGCACCAGCATGCGGCCCGGCATGGCGTAGAAGGTGTGCGGGCCGACATAGCCGGTTTTTGCCGGCATGCTGTCGATCGTGCGCACCAGCTTCGGTTTCGACGGGTCGCGGCCGACGTCGAAGACGAAGATCTTGCTGTCGTCGAGCCGCCCGGCCCAGAGCTGCTTGCGGTCGTCGGTGAAACCCATGTGGTGCACCTCGCCGCGCCCGCCGACGCTCAAGGAGTGCACGACCTTGCCGTAGGTCTTGGAGCCGGGATTGGCGTCGATGGTCACGAGCTTGTCGGACTCGTCGCCCAGGCCCTTCACGCCCAGCGTCCAGACATGGACGAAGTCCTCCTGGCCCTTGATAAGGCCGGTCATGTAGGGCGAGTTGCAGGTCTCGTCGGCGCGCGCCGGTGCGGCGATGACGGCAGCGGCTGCTAGTCCGACAAGCGAAAGACGGAACGAACGCAGGACTGGCGATGACATGGCTGCCCTCCCCAAAAGCGGTCTGTCCGGAGGCGCAGTGTGGACCTCTTGGCGGCCGATGGCGAGTCGCGTGCTGGCGCTTCTACCGGTTGGGAATGGGCCCCGGATCGACAAGTCCCTTCGGGCGCGGGTCCTCGAATTCCTTAACCTTGCGGTCATAGGGCGCGAAGCCCGCGCGCTGGTAGAGCGGCAGGGCGCGCGGGTGATCCAGGTCGCAGGTATTGACCCAGACGCGCCGGGGCGCCGGCGGCCCGGCCCAGGCGAGCTGGATCGCCTGGTCGAGCAGGTAGGGGCCAAGGCGCTGGCCGATGAACTCCGGCATGATGCCGAAATAGGCGAGCTCGACCACCGACGGGTCGATGCGGTCGAGCTCGAAATACCCGGCCGGCGTGCCGGCCAGGTAGAGCACGTAGGTGTCGTAGCGCTCGTGCTGGACCAGCGCGCGCAGGCGCTCGTCGCTCCACTCCTTGCGCTCGTACCACCACCAGGGCCGGCCGGTCGTGTCGTAGAGGAAGCGCGAGAAGGCGATCGTCGGGGCCTCGGCGCGCAGCAGCGCCAGCTTCAGCTTGGGTGGCGGCGGCAGGAAGGCGCGCTTCGGCGGCTCCAGCATCTCCAGGAAGGTGACGACGGTGGTGAGGGTCTCGGCGGTCATGGCGTGAGGGGCCTTCCGTCGAGCCAGCGCGCCATCAGCACGCGCGGCTGCACGCCATAGCCGAGGGATTCGTAGAAGCCGCGGACCTTCACGTTGGTGTCGCGGATGATGAGCTGCGCCTTCTCGACGCCGCGCGCCCGCATCCAGTCCTCGCCGGCGGCGATCAGGCGGCGGCCAAGGCCGGTCTTCTGCAGCGATGGCGCCACGGCCACGTAGTAGAACCAGCCGCGATGCCCGTCATTGCCGACCATCGCCGAGCCGACGATGGTGCCCTCCGCCGTCACCGCGACCAGCACCTCGGCGGCGCCCGACCTGCGCGCGAACTCGATGTCGGCGCGGGCATCGTTCCAGGGCCGCACCAGGTCGCAGTCGCGCCATAGCTGCACGACCGGGTCGATCTGGCTGTCGTTCAGCGCGCGGATTTCCGGTTCGGCCGTCATGGATCAGCCGGTGACGACCGGCGTGTCCTGCCGGCCGCCCCATTCGGTCCACGACCCGTCATAGATCGCCACGTCGTCGCGGCCGAGCAAGTATAGGCCCAGCGCCAGCACGCAGGCGGTGACGCCCGAACCGCAGCTCGTGACGATCGGCTTCTTCAGGTCCACGCCGGCGCTGCCGAACACCTGCGCCAGCCTGTCGGCGGGCAGCACGGTCTTGGACTTGGGATCGAGCAGGTCGGTGTAGGGCACGTTGATCGCGCCCGGCATGTGCCCGCCGCGCAGCCCCTGGCGCGGCTCGGGGTCGACGCCCTTGAACCGGCCCTCGCTGCGGGCGTCCAGCACCTGCTCGCGCTTCTTCTCCAGGGCGCTACGCACCTGGTCGAGGTCGCGGACCAGGAAATGATTGTGCCGCGCGGTGAAGTGGCGCTCGCGCGGCATGGCCTTGCCGTCCTCGACCGGGCGCTCCTCGGCGATCCACTTGGGCAGGCCGCCGTCCAGCACCGCCACGTCGCGGTGGCCGAAGGCGCGGAACATCCACCAGACGCGGGCCGCCGAGACCAGCCCGTGCGTGTCGTAGACCACGATGCGGCTGCCGTCGCCCAGGCCCAGCTTGCGCACGCGGCTGGCGAACTTTTCCGGGCTCGGCAGCATATGCGGCAGCGGATTGCTGCTGTCGGCGATGTCGTCGATGTCGAAGAACACCGCGCCGGGAATGTGCTTGTCCTCGAACTCCTTGGCGGCGTTGCGCGTCGTCGGCGGGATGATGTAGGTGCCGTCGACCACCCGCACGTCGGGCGCGTCGAGATGCTTCGCCAGCCAGTCGGTCGAGACCAGCGCATCCGGCCTAGCGTAGTCCATGGCGTTTCCTTCTTGTGATGTCTTCAGGCAGTCCCGAAGGCGACAACGACGCGTCGGTTGATCCGGCCCTTTTTCTCGATCTTCACCACCTCGACGCGGCCGATCTCGCCGGTGCGCGCGACATGGGTGCCGCCGCAGGGCTGCAGGTCGAGGCCGGTCACCTCGATCAGGCGCACCCTGCCATGGCCGCTCGGCGGCTTCACCGACATGGTCTTCACCAGGTCGGGCTTGGCCGCGAGTTCCTCGTCGGTGATCCAGCGCATGCCTACCTGATGGTCGGCGGCGATGAGTTCGTTGAGCTTGGCCGCGATCGCGTCCTTGTCGAGCGTCGCCTCGGGAATGTCGAAGTCGAGCCGGCCCTTGTCCTCGGAAACCTGGCCGCCGGTCACGGGGTAGGGCAGGACGGCCGAGAGCAGGTGCAGACAGGTGTGCATCCGCATGTGCCTGTGCCGGCGGTCCCAGTCGAGCGTCGCCTTCACCTTGCTGCCGACCGCCGGCGCGGCGGCGCCCGGCTCCAGCACGTGGATCACGACGTCCGGGCCATCGCCCTTGATCGCGTTGGTGACCTGCAGGACAGAGCCATCGGCCAGCGTGAGCATGCCGGTATCGCCCGGCTGTCCGCCGCCGGTCGGGTAGAACACCGTGCGGTCAAGCGTGACGCCGCGCTCGTCGACCGCGGTCACGGTCGCGTCGCAGGACTTGGCGTAGGAGTCGGTGCGGAACAGCGCGTCGCTCATGATCAGGACATTCTCCTCACGACATCCAGGGCGGGGTGGGCAGGTTCTTCGAGCGCAGGAAGGCCGGGTTGAACAGCTTGCTCTGGTAGCGCTGCCCGCCGTCGCACAGGATGGTGACGATGGTGTGGCCGGGGCCCATCTCCTTCGCCAGGCGGATCGCGCCGGCGACGTTGACGCCGCTGGAGCCGCCCAGCACCAGGCCCTCGTCCTTCACGAGGTCGAACACGATCGGCAGCCACTCCTCGTCCTTGATCTGGTAGGCATCGTCGATCGGCGCGCCTTCCAGGTTCTTGGTGATGCGGCCCTGGCCGATGCCCTCGGAGATCGAGCTGCCCTCGGACTTCAGGACGCCGTGCTTGTAGAACTCGTAGAGCGCGGCCCCCATCGGGTCGCTGCAGACGATCTTGACCGCCTTGTTGCGCTCCTTCAGCGCCATGGCGATGCCGGCCAGCGTGCCGCCCGTGCCGACCGAGCAGGTGAAGCCGTCGACCTTGCCCTGGGTCTGCTCCCAGATCTCCGGGCCCGTCGTGCGGTAGTGGCCCATGCGGTTGGCGGTGTTGTCGAACTGCTGCGCCCAGATCGCGCCATTAGGTTCGGTCTTCGACAGCTCTTTCGCCAGGCGCTCGGAGACGTGGACGTAGTTGTTCGGGTCTTTGTAGGGCACCGCCGGCACTTCGCGCAGCTCGGCGCCGCACAGCCGCAGCATGTCCTTCTTCTCCTGCGACTGCGTGTCGGGGATCACGATCACCGAGCGGTAGCCGCGCGCGTTGCCGACCAGCGCCAGGCCGATGCCGGTGTTGCCGGCCGTGCCCTCGACGATCACGCCGCCCGGACGCAGCGCGCCCGTCTTCTCCGCATCCTGCACGATTGCCAGCGCGGCGCGGTCCTTGACCGAGCCGCCGGGGTTGAGGAACTCGGCCTTGCCGAGGATCGTGCAGCCCGTCAGCGCCGAGGCCTTGCGCAGCTTGATCAGCGGCGTGTTGCCGATCGTGTCGATGAATCCGTCGCGGATCGTCATGGGAAAAACCTTGCGCGAAGCCGGGGTTTCCGGGGGAAAAGCGAGGCCGTGACACTAGCGACCGCCCCGGGCTCGATCAACCCTCGCGACCCTGCGGCCGGGGCCGATTCCGCCGCGATTCCGGTCGCGCCACGGACGCGGGAAACCGCCGATCGAACCCGTCCGGACAACTTCGAAAATACTGAGATTTTACATGATGTTAGTCGGGAGAAAATCGATGGAAAAACGACCTCGAAATCGTTGTTCGCAGGTGCAGAATCTGCTAGAAAATCCGGACGGAAAACGGGAGGACGGGGCGCCCCGCGCGGCGCCTCGTGTCGCGTCCAGCGGCCCCGCAAGAGCGCCGGATTTCAAGTGCCCACCCTAAGACCCATCGCACCCGCCGCAGGGATTACCGCGTGACCACGCAGATGACGCCGCCGTCCTTCGACATCGCGCCGATCAGCCTCGAAGAGGAGATGCGGCGGTCCTACCTCGACTACGCCATGAGCGTCATCGTGTCGCGCGCGCTGCCCGACGTGCGCGACGGGCTGAAGCCGGTGCATCGCCGCATCCTCTACGCGATGAAGGAAGCCGGCTACGACTGGAACAAGGGCTTCCGCAAGTCGGCCCGCATCGTCGGCGAGGTGATGGGCAAGTACCACCCGCATGGCGACGCGGCGATCTACGACGCCATGGTGCGCCTGGCGCAGGACTTCTCGATGCGCCTGCCGCTGATCGACGGGCAGGGCAATTTCGGCTCGATGGACGGCGATCCGCCGGCGGCGCAACGCTACACCGAGGCGCGGCTGGCGCGCTCGGCCGAGGCCCTGCTCGAGGACATCGACAAGGACACGGTCGACTTCAACCCGAACTACGACGGCACCGAGAAGGAGCCGGCGGTCCTGCCGGCACGGTTTCCGAACCTGCTGGTCAACGGCGCGGGCGGCATCGCCGTGGGCATGGCGACCAACATCCCGACCCACAATCTGGGCGAGGTGATCGACGCCTGCTGCGCCTATATCGACAACAACGACATCACCATCGACGAGCTGATCGAACTGGTGCCGGGGCCGGACTTCCCGACCGGCGGCATCATCCTGGGCACGACCGGGATCCGGGCCGGCTTCCACCTGGGGCGCGGCTCCATCGTCATCCGCGCGCGCACGACGGTCGAGGAAATCCGCAAGGACCGCTGGGCGATCGTCGCCACCGAGATTCCATACCAGGTCAACAAGGCGCGCATGATCGAGCGCATCGGCGAGCTGGTGCGCGAGAAGGTGATCGAGGGCATCTCCGACCTGCGCGACGAGAGCGACCGCGAGGGGCTGCGCGTCGTCATCGAGCTGAAGCGCGACGCGGTGGCGGACGTGGTCCTGGCCCAGCTTTTCCGCCACAGCCAGCTCCAGACCAGCTTCGGCGTCAACATGCTGGCGCTGAACGGCGGCCGGCCCGAGCTCCTGGACCTGAAGGCGATCATCGCCGCCTTCATCGAGTTCCGCGAGCAAGTTATTCGGCGCCGCACGATC
>JAEULC010000198.1 GCA_016792605.1 Rhodospirillales bacterium | reverse complement strand
GCTCTACGGCGCGCCCGGCATCGACCTGGCGCACGCGACGCTCTACACGTCCACGACCTGGGACATCGACGGCGGCGCGGCCCTGCCGCGCGCGGCGATCCAGGGCTTCTACCGCGACTATCTCCGGCGCATCGACCCGGACCTCGCGCGACGCCAGTTGCCGTGGCTGCTGCCCCTGCGCCGGCTGACCTGGCTGCGCACGACAACCTGGGCCGCGCGCTACCGCGTGGAGACGCTCTATCGCGGCAGGGCGGGCGATCCCAAGTCGCGCTACGTGAAGCACGTGACCGAGCGCATCGCCGACTTCCTGGACGCCGACACGATGACGCGCGTGCGCCGCGAGTGGCTGGGCCCGAACCCGCTGGAGCTGGACGACCTGGCTGCATGATCGCCAATCCCGGCATGGCGACCCTGGCCCGGCTGGTCGGCCTGGGCATCTTCGCCTCCGCCCTGTTCAGCACGACCTGGATCCTGAACCGCGTCATCGGGCTTAGCGGCGGCCACTGGGTGTGGACCGCGAGCGTGCGCTTTGTCGACACGCTAATCATCTTGGCACTGTGGCTGCTGATCCGGCGCGGGCCGGGGTTCTTTCCGATCGCGCTCGAATGCTTCCGCCGCCGGCTGGGGTTCTGGCTGCTCGTCGGCACGCTGGGCGCGGGCGTGTTCTATGGCGGGGTCAGCTTCTCCTCCACCTTCGTGCCGGGCTGGGTCGTCGCGTCCACCTGGCAGATGACGATCCTGGCCACCCCGCCGCTGCTCGCCTGCTTCGGCATGCGCGTGCCGATGCGCGGCATCGCCTTCGCCGTGCTGATCTGCGTCGGCGTCGCGCTGGTGAACCTGCATTCCTTCCAGCAGGGGACCGGCGGGATCGCGATCCTGCTCGGCGCCCTGCCGGTGCTGTTGAGCGCCGTCGCCTTCCCGCTCGCCAACCAGTTCCTCAACCGCGCCAAGTCGCAGGCGCTTGTCGATCCCGCGTCGCCCGACAACGCGATCCTCGGCGACGCCGCCGCGAGCCTGTTCCTGCTGATCCTGGGGTCAATGCCCTTCTGGGCCGTTCTGGTCCTCGTTGCGCAGCCGCCGCCGCCCGACACGGCGCAGCTCGCAAACATCCTGATCGTCGCGATCTGCGCCGGCGTGCTCGGCTCGACGATCTTCCTCTACGCGCGGCAGGCGACTTCCGACGCCTACACCATCGCCGCCGTCGACGCGTCGCAGTCGACCGAGGTGCTGTTCACCCTCGTCGGCGAGATCCTGCTGCTGGGCGAGCCGCTTCCCGGTCCCGTCGGCCTGCTTGGCGTGGCGCTGGTGATCTTCGGCCTCGTCGGATTCACGCTGAAGTCCAACGCCTGAGTATTTGTTCTTGATTTGTTCTTAGCGCCCGGCTAGGCTTTCGGGATGATCCCGAAACTCCCGGACCGGCCACCCAACATCGCGCTCGCCGACGCCCTGCTCCCCGACCGCCCGGTCAAGGGGCGCGGCGCGGTCAGCAACCGCAGTGGCCGCTACGAGCGCGAGGAGCGCGTCGCCGTGGACGACGGCTGGGGCGGCGTTGCCGTCGAGGGCGAGGAGGATGAGACGCCCTCCCCGCGCACGACGGTGGCGATCGACACGACGCGCACGATCGTCGCCCGCAACGACTCGCCGGACATTCCGTTCGACCGCTCGATCAATCCCTATCGCGGCTGCGAGCATGGCTGCATCTACTGCTTCGCGCGGCCGACGCACACCTATCTCGGCCTGTCGCCCGGGCTCGACTTCGAGACCAGGCTGCTGATGAAGCCCGACGCGGCCGAGCTCCTGAAGCGCGAGCTGCGCAACCCGCGCTACCGCTGCGACGTGATGGCGATGGGCACCAACACCGACCCCTACCAGCCGATCGAGCGCGAGCACCGCATCACGCGCCAGATCCTGGAGGTGCTGGACGCGCACAACCACCCGGTTTCCATCGTCACCAAGTCGGCGCTGGTCATGCGCGACATCGACATCCTCGGCCCGATGGCCAGGCGCGGCCTTGCCGCCGTCGGCGTGTCGGTGACGACGCTCGACCGCGACCTGGCGCGCACGATGGAGCCGCGCGCCTCGACGCCCCCGAGGCGCCTGGCGGCGATCGCCGCCTTGAGCGCGGCGGGCATCCCCACCAGCGTGATGGTGGCACCGATCATCCCGGCGCTGAACGACATGGAGATCGAGCGCATCCTCGCCGCGTCCGCCGCCGCCGGCGCGACCTCTGCCGCCTATGTGCTGTTGCGCCTGCCGCTGGAGATCAAGGAGCTGTTCGAGGAGTGGCTCGAGGCCAACGTGCCGGACCGCGCCAAGCGCGTGCTCGACCTGATCCGCCAGACCCACGACGGCAAGCTCTACGAGGCCGAGTTCGGCAAGCGCATGACCGGCAGCGGCCCGGTGGCGCAGCTCGTGCGCCAGCGCTTCAAGCTCGCGATCAAGAAGCTGGGCATGAACCGGCGCACTTGGAACCTGGACGTGACCAAGTTCCGCGTCCCGCCCGGCCCGGGCGACCAGTTGACGCTGGGGCTTTAGGTGGCGGTGGCCATGGCCGGCGCGGATGCCGGCCCCGGCCAGCCGCAGGCCGTGAGCGCCGCGCGCATGTGCGGCGGCGGCTCGGCCGTGACGCTGACCGGCGCGCGCGACGGGTAGAGCGGCAGAGTCACGGCACGGCTCTGCAGGTGCAGCACCGTGCCCTTCTCGCGCGCGGGATCGCCGTACTGCGTGTCGCCGAGAAGCGTCGCGCCGAGCGAGGCGAGATGCACGCGGATCTGGTGCGTGCGGCCAGTGCGCGGATGGCACTCGATCCAGCACGTGCCGTCGGCGGCGGTTCCGAGCACGCGGTAGTCGGTGACGGCGTGCTGGCCGTCCGCGGCCACGACCATGTGCCAGCCGCCGCTCTTGGTGCTGACCTTCTTCAGCGGCGCGTCGACGCGGCCTTCGGCTTGCGCCGGCGCTTTCCGCGCAACCGCCCAGTAGGTCTTCTCGACCTTGCCTTCCTGGAACAGCTTGCCGAGCTTGCGCAGCGCCTTCGGGTGCCGGCCGAGCACCAGGCAGCCCGCGGTGTCGCGGTCGAGCCGATGCGCCAGGCCGGGCGGCCGCGGCAGGCCGAAGCGCAGCCAGGCGAAGTGGCGCTCGAGATTGTCGCCGCCGCCCGGGCCGGCATGCACCGGCAGGCCGGCCGGCTTGTCGATCACCAGCATCAGCCCGTCGCGGTAGAGCAGGCGTCGTTCGAGTTCGGCGGCGTTCATGACGCTGGCGTGCCGCAGCCCGGGCGGGCGGTCAAGCCACAACCGAATCGCTGGCGACCCCAGGCGAGGCCGCGTA
>JAEULC010000150.1 GCA_016792605.1 Rhodospirillales bacterium | reverse complement strand
GGCGGCACGGATTTGGCGCCGCCCTTCGCCACGCTGGCGGCCGATCCCCGCACCACGGAATTCCGCCTGCGCGCCTTCCTGATGACGCCCCACCAGAACATGCCCGACTTCCGCCTGTCGCGGAGCGAGACGGACGACCTGATCGGATACATCCTCAGCCTGCGGCGGCCCTAGCCGCAGCCGGCTACCGCGAGGCGACGCCCCTCGTGCGATCGCCGGTGCTGTCAGGACACAGGCGGCAGACAACCGCCAGGGCGAGCGTTAGGACGATCGCCCAGAGAAGGCCGAAGGCGCAGTGCAAGGCTGACGGCTCGGTGCGCATGATCACCACTATTAGGATAATAGAACAAAAAAAGAATATATATCAAAAGAAGATATGGCAAGTCCATTCGCGCGACCGCATGGGGCGTGCGCGCCGCGCCAGGAATGCGGGGCCGCTGCGTGGAAACCGGCGGGGACGGGAGAAATGGCATTCCCGTGGCCACATCCCCAGCCGCCTTTCCAGATCAAGGCGTTGGGAATGGTCGGAGTGAGAGGATTCGAACCTCCGGCCCCTAGCTCCCGAAGCTAGTGCTCTACCAGGCTGAGCTACACTCCGGCCGAGGAAGGCCGGTCTTATAGCCGCTGGGGGCGGTCACCGCAAGCCGCAGGTCTCGGGCCGGGGCTGCCCGGGTTGACAGGGTTTTCGCGCGGACCTACATCCCTCCTTATGAAGCGCCTGAACGCCTCTTGCACGACGACGACCACGACGACCGCCATGGGCGGGTCGTTGGCGGTCGGCATGCGCGCGTAGCGGCACCAGAGCAGCGTTTCCCACCCCAGGCCCCGCCGGCAACGGACGGGGCTTTTTCATGTCCGCGCGGACATGGCCAGCGAACCCCGTCCGGTCTTTCACCTCGGACCAACGGAGTTTCGTCATGGACGCTTTCGACCACCGCAGCATCGGCCGCCGCCAGGATCTCTTCCACCTGCAGGAGGAAGCACCGGGCGCGGCGTTCTGGCATCCGCGCGGCTTCGCGGTCTACCAGGCGCTGGAGGCCTTCATCCGCCGCCGCATGCGTCGCGCGGGTTATGGCGAGATCCGCACCCCGCAGTTGCTCGACAGCGAGCTGTGGCGCCGCTCGGGCCATCTGGAGAAGTTCGGCGACGCCATGTTCCAGGTGGCGGACGGCAACCGGCTGCTGGCCCTGAAGCCGATGAGCTGCCCCGGCCATGTGCAGGTGTTCAACCACCTGAAGCGGTCCTACCGCGACCTGCCGATGCGCTATGCCGAGTTCGGCGCCTGCCACCGCAACGAGCCCTCGGGCGCGCTCCTCGGCCTGAAGCGCGCGCGGGCCTTCGTGCAGGACGACGCGCATGTGTTCTGCTTGCCCGCGCAGGCGCGGGACGAGATCGTGCGCGTGTGCCTGCTGCTGAAGGAGATCTACGCCGCCCTCGGCTTTGCCGAGTTCGCGGTCGCGCTCGCGCTCAGGCCGGCGGTCCGCGCCGGCGACGATGCGGTGTGGGACCGTGCCGAGGCGCAGCTCCTGGCCGCGGCGCGCGAGGCCGGGTTCGATCCCCGCCTCAAGCCCGGCGAGGGCGCGTTCTACGGGCCGAAGCTCGAGTTCATCCTGAAGGACAGCGCCGGCCGCGCCTGGCAGTGCGGCACCGTGCAGCTCGACTTCGTGCTGCCCGAGCGCCTCGACGCGCGCTATGTCGACGCGGACGGGCAGGAGAAGCGGCCGGTCATGATCCACCATGCCGTCTTCGGCAGCATGGAGCGCTTCATCGCCGTGCTGCTCGAGCACCACGCCGGCAACCTGCCGTTCCTGCTCGCGCCCGACCAGGTCGTGGTCGCCTCGGTGGCTGAGGACCAGGCGGGGTACGCCCAGTCCGCGTGGCAGACGTTCTTCGACCGGGACCTGCGCGTCGTGCTGGACGACCGGCGCGAGACCCTGTCGCGCAAGATTGCCGAGGCGCGCGCTTCCGGCACTCCGGTGGTCGCGATCGTCGGCGCGTCGGAAGCGGCCGAGGCCGCGGTCACCCTCCGGCGGCGCAGCGGCGCGCAGGAGCGGCTGCCGCTGGCGGACGCGGCCCGGAAGCTGGCGGCGGAGGCGCGGGCATGAGAGAGTCGCAGGGCAAGCACCAGGAATGGGCGAGCCGATGAAGACACCGTTGCTGCTGGTCCCCGGCCATCTCTGCGACCACGCCCTGTGGGCGCACCAGACGCGGCATCTGACCGACATCGCCGATATGAGCGTGGCGACGATGGACGGCGGGCCGTCGGTCGAAGCCATGGCGCGGGCTATCCTGGCCAAGGCGCCGGCGCGCTTCGCCATGGCCGGCCTGTCGATGGGCGGCTACGTGGCGCTCGAGATCATGCGCCAGGCGCCGCAGCGGGTGGAGCGCCTGGCCCTGCTCGACACGGCAGCCGGCGGCAACTCGCCCGCCGCCACCGAGCGCCGTCGCCGCCACATGGCGCTGGCGCGCGAGGGCAAGTTCGACGCCGTGGTCGAGGAGTTCTGCCAGATGGTGGTCCCGCCCGCGCGCTACGACGACGCGGCGCTGATGGGCGAGATGCGCCGGATGATGCACCGCATCGGGCCCGATCTTGCCGTACAGCAGCAGCAGGCGCTGCTCGACCGCGAGGACATGCGGTCGACTCTCGGCCGGATCTCGTGCCCGACGCTGGTGCTGTGCGGGCGGCAGGACACGTTGACGCCGCTCGCCGGGCACGAGGAAATCGCCCAGGGCGTCCCGGACGCCAAGCTGGTGGTGATCGAGGATTGCGGCCACATGTCGCCGATGGAGCAGC
The DNA here is from genome assembly GCA_016792605.1 of Rhodospirillales bacterium. Taxonomy (GTDB): domain Bacteria; phylum Pseudomonadota; class Alphaproteobacteria; order JAEULC01; family JAEULC01; genus JAEULC01. Next base: position 7,435 of record JAEULC010000150.1, on the reverse strand, counting down.
CCGCGGCGGTGACGGCAGTGCTGCGCTACTGGCTGCAGGCTTAGGCGCGCGGCCCCCTGCTCAGGCGATGATGTCCGGCAGCAGCAGGCTTTCGATCTTGCTGATCATGTCCTTCAGCACGAGCTTGCGCTTCTTCAGGCGTTGAACCTGGATCAGGTCGACCGGCCCCTTCTCGGTGAGGCGGTCGATCACGTCGTCCAGGTCGCGGTGCTCGGTCTTCAGCTCGGCCAGCTTCTGCTGCAGACGTTCCTGTTCGTCCATGTTCTCGTTGCCGCTGTTGCCCGACACCTGTTCCCTGCCGCCATGCGCATCGCGCAGACCGTGCGAACCCGCGTTGCGCCGCTCGCCCGGAGGCGGGCATTCTAGCCGAACCGCCCCGGCGAAAGGCAACGATTCCACCGATGGAATGTAATAGCGTAACCAGCGCCTGGCGCTTCGCGGTGGATATCTATGGCCGGCCCGGCGTGCGCGAGGCGTGCCTCGCCCTGCAGGATCGCCGTGGAGCCGATGTCGTGGCGATGCTGGTCCTCCTCCACGGCGCGGCCAGGGGCCATCCAGCGCCCAGCCAGGAGGTTCTGGCGGCCGCGCTGGCGGCCGTGGCGCCCTGGCGCCGGTCGGCGGTGCTGGCGCTGCGGGCGATCCGCCGCGACCTGAAGCAGTGGAGTTTCCCGGAAGACATTGCACCCGACTGCGGAGCCGAGCGGGCACGCCAGGCGGTCGCCGCCGCCGAACTGGCAGCCGAGCGGGTCGAGCTCGACTACCTCGCGCGCCGCCTCGGCACGGACAGTCCCGGGGCCGGTTCAGGGGCACCGCCCACCCTGGCGGCGGCGACGGCCGTCCTCGCGCTCTATGGCCGCGCCGCCGCCCTCGCGTTCGACGCGGCGGACCTAAAGGATTTGGCGATCCTGGCCGCGGCCGCTCTACCGGATTCTCCGGCCGGAACCGCCGCGCCGGCCGGGCACGGCTCTTAACCCTGCCGCGACCTTCGTACGGCCCTCGCGCATGTCGTTGATAGTCCTTCTGATATCCCAGATGCCCCGAGGCGCGAGCGGTTCGCGTTTGGCAAGCCTCCGCATTGGGCGTAGCATTTCAACGCTCATCGATGACTACTCACGGAGATGTTGCGATGGCGTCACAGGAGCAGCTTGAAGCGCTCAAGGCCAAGCATGCCAGGCTCGAACAGTCGATCGACGAAGAGAGCCACCGTCCCCTTCCGGACACCGTTCAGATCCATACGCTGAAACGCGAAAAGCTGAAAATCAAAGACACGATCAGCCGGCTGGCCCAACACTAGCCGCAGATCGACGCACCATCGCGGATGGCCCGATCCCGAGGATCGGCCGTCCGCGCCGTGGGTGAACGCTCGCTCTGCCTAGAGAGATTTGTCCATGGTCGCCCGCAACTGGATGAGCGCCGCGTCGAAGTCGTCGACCCGGATCAGCCCCAGCCGCGGAAACTCAATATCGAGGATCACGTAGACCGTGATCGACAGGGTCGCCGCGAAGCTGATCATGTGGGTCAGGCGCCGCGTGCGCGATTCGGCCATCGCATAGCCGGCCAGCAGCGAGCTTGTGGCCGCGAGCGCGAACAGCATCGCATAGACGACCATCGGCGGATGTGAAACCAGTGCCATCGTGCGCGTCGTCGTGATGTCGAACATCTCGTTCAGCGCCGGCAGCAGCAAGGTGCAAGGCGCCGGCGACGGATCGCGCTGGCAGGCGGCAACCCCGCGCTGCCAGATCGCGTTCTGCTGATCGGTTGCCCGGTCCAGGGCGGCCCGTGCAGCCCTGATGTCCGGCATGGCGCGGTAGGCCGCGAGCCTTGCGTCCAGATACTGCTTGAAGGCGTCGCGCAGGGCGGCACGGTCCGGTGCCTGCAGCAGGTCGAGGCGCAGGTAAGCCGTGCCGATCGCGTTGGTTTCCTGCACGATCAAGTGGCGCCGCGTGTCGAAGCGTGACGTGGCGCCGGAGAAGGTGAAGGCGACAAGAAGGCCCAGCAGACCGAAGACGGCACCGTCGATCGCGCCGATTCCCTTGGCGGCGCCGTCGTGCTCCCGGGTCGCGCGCCGCCGCCCGACCCGGCGTCCGGCCTCCAGGCAGGCCAGCATCACCAGCATCAGCGCGATCGCGCTCAAGAACGACGTGTAGAGGAGCCGATCCATCGCCCCGTTCCCCCGCTAGAGCGCCTTCGCCTGGTCGCGCAGCACGTATTTCTGGATCTTGCCCGTGGACGTCTTCGGCAGCGGGCCGAATACGACCGTCTTCGGCGCCTTGTAGTGCGCCATGTTGTCCCGGCAGAAGGCGATGATCTCGGCCTCGGTTGCGGTCGTCCCGTCCTTCAGGGTCACGAAGGCGCACGGCGTCTCGCCCCATTTCTCGTCCGGCCGCGCGACCACCGCCGCATCGAGCACGGCGGGGTGGCGGTAGAGCACGCCCTCGATCTCGATCGTCGAGATGTTCTCGCCGCCCGAGATGATGATGTCCTTCGAACGGTCCTTGAGCTCGATGTAGCCGTCGGGATGGGTGACGCCGAGGTCGCCGGTGTGGAACCACCCGCCCTGCAACGCCTCGCGCGTCGCCTTCGGATTCTTCAGGTAGCCCTTCATCACGATGTTGCCGCGCATGAACACCTCGCCGATCGTCTGGCCGTCGGCCGGCAGCGGCGCCAGCGTCTGCGGATCGGCGACCATCAGGCCCTCGAGCACTGGGTAGCGCACGCCCTGGCGCGCCTTCAACGCCGCCTGCTCGGACGACGGCTTTGCGTCCCATTCCGCGTGCCACTCGCACACCACCGAGGGGCCGTAGACCTCGGTCAGCCCGTACACATGGGTCACGTGGAACCCCATCTTCTCGATGCGCTCCAGCACCGTGGCGGGCGGGGCCGAGGCGGCGGTCATCACCTCGACCGTGCGTGGCAACTGGCGCGCGACGCCGGCCGGCGCGTTGATCAGCATGTTGAGGATGATCGGCGCGGCGCAGAAATGCGTCACGCCATGGGCCTCGATCGCGTCGAAGATCGCCTTGGCCTCGACCCGGCGCAGGCACACATGCGTGCCGGCCAGCGCCGTGACGGTCCAGGGGTAGCACCAGCCGTTACAGTGGAACATCGGCAGGGTCCACAGGTACGACAGGTGCTTGGGCAGCGATCCGGTCAGCACGTTGCCGAGCGCATTCAGGTAGGCGCCGCGGTGATGGTAGACCACGCCCTTGGGGTTGCCGGTCGTGCCCGACGTGTAGTTCAGCGAGATCGCGTCCCATTCGTCGCCTGGCATCTGCCAGTCGAAGTCGGGGTCGCCCTCGGCCAGCAGGGCCTCGTAGTCCAGGCTGCCGATCGGATCGCCCCTGGGGCCTTCCGGGTCGTCGATGTCGACCACTTGGATGGCGCGCTTGATCTGGCTCAAGGCGGATTTCACGACCGGCGCGTATTCACGATCGACGATGACCAGCTTGGTTTCGCCGTGCTCGAGGATGAAGGCGATGGTCGCGGCGTCGAGCCGCGTGTTGAGCGCGTTCAGCACCGCGCCGGCCATGGGCACGCCGTAATGCGCCTCGAACAGCGGCGGGATGTTGGGCGCCATGACCGCGACCGTGTCGCCGCGCTTCAAGCCCCGGCGCTGCAGCGCCGAGGCGAGCTGGCGGCAGCGCCGGTAGGCGGTCGCCCAGTCGTATCGCTGCGCGCCATGGACGACCGCGGTCCGGCGCGGGTGGACCTGGGCGGCGCGGCGCAGGAAATCCAGGGGCGACAGGGGCGTGTGGTTGGCCGGCGTGCGGTCGAGGTCGGTATCGTAGATCGTGCGCGGATTCGTCATGGCCAGGGCTTGCCCATCGTCGCGTCGGAGGTTTGCAAAACGCCGGTGCTCTCGGCAGACTGCGCCACTGCACCGGCGGCGCGCCAGAATAGGGAGGGGATAGAGGGATGACCAGCCAGTACGATGCCGTCTACGGCGACTGGCAGCGCGATCCGGAAGGGTTCTGGGCCCGCGCGGCCGAGGAAATTCATTGGGAGAAGCGCTGGGACAAGGTGCTGGATTCGTCCAGGCCGCCGTTTTATCGCTGGTTCCCCGGCGCCAAGGTCAATACCTGCTTCAACGCGCTGGACCGCCACGTGGCCGGCGGCCGCGGCGACCAGCTTGCGCTGATCTACGACAGCCCGGTCACCGGCCAGAAGAAGACCTTCACCTATCGCGCCCTGACCGAGGCGGTCGCCAGGCTCGCCGGCGCGATCGAGGCCACGGGCGTCCGGGCCGGCGACCGCGTCATCATCTACATGCCGATGGTGCCCGAGGCAGTCATGGCGATGCTCGCCTGCGCGCGCCTCGGCGCCGTTCACTCCGTGGTGTTCGGCGGCTTCGCCGCCAACGAACTGGCCACGCGCATCGACGACTGCGCGCCGAAGCTGATCCTCAGTGCGTCCTGCGGCATCGAGCCGGGGCGCATCGTCGCCTACAAGCCGCTGCTCGACGGCGCGATCGCGATGGCCAGGCACAAGGTTGGCGCCTGCATCGTGCTGCAGCGCGACCAGCAGCGCTGCGACCTGGTGGCGGGGCGCGACCAGGACTGGGGCGAGGCTGTGGCGGCGGCGACGCCGGCGGGCTGCGTGTCGGTCAACGCCACCGACCCGCTCTACATCCTCTACACGTCGGGCACGACCGGCCAGCCCAAGGGCATCGTGCGCGACAATGGCGGCCACCTGGTCGGACTTTACTGGTCGATGCGCAACATCTACGGCATGAAGCCGGGCGAGGTGTTCTGGGCCGCGTCCGACGTCGGCTGGGTCGTCGGCCACTCCTACATCGTCTACGCGCCGCTGATCTACGGTTGCACCTCGATCCTCTACGAGGGCAAGCCGGTCGGCACGCCCGACGCCGGCGCCTTCTGGCGGGTGATATCGGAGTACAAGTGCGCGGCGATGTTCACCGCGCCGACCGCGTTCCGCGCCATCAAGCGCGACGACCCGAAGGGCCTCCTGATCGCCAACTACGACCTTTCGAACTTCCGCACGCTGTTCCTGGCCGGCGAGCGCTGCGACAGCGACACGCTGCGCTGGGCCGAGGACCGGCTGAAGGTGCCCGTGATCGACCACTGGTGGCAGACCGAGACCGGCTGGTCGATCGCCGCGAACTGCATGGGCCTGGGCATGCTGCCGGTCAAGGCCGGGTCGCCCACCAAGCCGGTGCCGGGCTACGACCTGCGCGTGCTCGACGCCCAGGGCGAGGAGGTCAAGCGCGGCGAGATCGGCGCCATCGTCGCCAAGCTGCCGCTTCCGCCCTCGACCTTCCCCACGGTGTGGAACGCCGACCAGCGCTACATCGACAGCTACATGAAGGAGTTCCCGGGCTTCTACAAGACCGGCGACGCGGGCTACATCGACGAGGACGGCTATGTCTTCGTCATGGCGCGCACCGACGACGTCATCAACGTCGCCGGCCACCGGTTGAGCACCGGCGCGATCGAGGAAGTACTGTCGCAGCACCCCGACGTCGCGGAATGCGCGGTGATCGGCGCAGCCGACCAGATGAAAGGCCAGGTGCCGCTGGGATTCCTGGTATTGAAGTCGGGCGTCAACCGCCCGGACCAGGACATCGTCGCCGAGACTGTGAAGATGGTGCGCGACCAGATCGGCCCGGTGGCGGCGTTCAAGGTCGCGACCGTGATCAAGCGCCTGCCCAAGACGCGCTCGGGGAAGATCCTGCGCGGCACGATGCAGAAGATCGCGGACAGCGAGGCCTACAAGGCGCCGGCGACGATCGACGACCCGGCGATCCTGACGGAGATCTCGGACGCCCTGCGCGCGGTCGGCTATGCGCGCGGGAAGATGGCTTAACCAGAAGAGCAAGGACGAGCGATGAGACTGAAAGACAAGGTTGCGGTCGTGACCGGCGCCGCCGGCGGCATCGGGCGCGCGATCGCCGAGCGCTTCGCCGCCGAGGGCGCCAAGGTCGTGGTCGCCGACATCGACGAGAAGGCGGGCCAGGCGACGACGCAGGCGATCGGCAAAGGCGCGATCTTCGTCAAGGCCGACACCGGCGCCAGGAAGGACGCCGAGGCGCTGGTCGCCGCGGCGGTGAAGGCACATGGCCGCCTCGACATCCTGGTCAACAACGCCGGCATCGTGCATTCGGCCGACTTCCTCGACGTCACCGAGGAGGATTTCGACCGCGTGCTGCGCGTCAACCTGAAGGGCTATTTCCTCTGCGGCCAGGCGGCGGCCAGGCAGATGGTCAAGCAGGGCGGCGGCGGCAACATCATCAACATGTCCTCGGTCAACGCCGTGCTGGCGATCCCGAACATCTGCTCCTACGTGGTCAGCAAGGGCGGCGTGAACCAGTTGACCAAGGCCATGTCGCTGGCGCTGGTCGACCACGGCATCCGGGTCAACGGCATCGGGCCGGGCAGCATCGCGACCGAGCTGCTGAAGAAGGTGATGGTCGACGACGCCGCGCGGGCCAAGATCATGTCGCGCACGCCGATGGCGCGGCCGGGCGAGCCCAGCGAAATCGCGTCCGTGGCGCTGTTCCTGGCCAGTGACGACGCATCCTACCTGACCGGCCAGACCATCTATCCGGACGGCGGCCGCATGGGCCTGAACTACACCGTGGCGGTCAAGAGCTAGGGCGGGAAAGGAAATGGCGCCCCGGCGGAAGACCGGGGCGCCACAAGGTTAAACTCGGGCCGGCTAGAAGCCGAACGAGAACGAGAAGCCCGGGGCGACCGGCGGCGGCGCATAGACCACCGGCGGCGGCGCGTAGACGTAGCCCGGCGCCGTGTAGTAGTGGGGATGATGGCGGCGCCAGTCGCTGCGATCCCAGTGGTGATGACGCCAGCGCCGGTCGTCGCGATCGCGCCAGCGCCGGTCGTCGGCCTGCGCCGGCTGGATGCTGACGATGATCGTGCCGCCCGCGACGCCGGAAAGGGCCAGCGCCAGCGCGGCGGCGCGCATGGTCTTGCTCTGAAGAATCGACATGTTGCCCTCCTTTCGAGGCTATGCGGGGCCGGACTAGGACCGGGGCGGCGTCTGCAGCGCGTTCGACGTGCGCTTGCGATAGCCCTGGAACTCGGCGTCCGCCTTCTTCTTCTGCTCCGGCGACATCGAGGCGTAGAGCGGCTCGAACGACGCCACCAGCTTGCTCATGCTGTCGGCATGGGCCTTGGCCAGCGACTCGTAAGACCGCAAATCGTCCATGACGGTCATGGTCTGCAAAGCCTTCTCGCGCTCGGACGCCTTCTGCTCGACGTTCTTTGCGTTGTTGCGCATCGTCTCGGCCAGTTCCTTCCACTGCGGCTCCTGCGCCGGTGTGATGGAAAGCTTCTGGTGCAGGTCGTTGATGCGGGCCTCGACGCGCTCCGGCGTCGAATACGTGCGCGCCGCCGCGCCGCCCGAACCCGGGGCGGTCTTGGCCGCGGCCGCCGGAGCCTTCGCCGCCGGCTTCTCGACC
>JAEULC010000113.1 GCA_016792605.1 Rhodospirillales bacterium | reverse complement strand
GCCACGCCGCTCGACCCCCGCCACCGGCTGGTGACGACCAAGTACAATCCCGCCCGCACCTGGACGCCGGAGAACGCGGTGGGCATCGGCGGCGCGTATCTCTGCGTCTACGGCATGGAAGGGCCGGGCGGGTACCAGTTCGTCGGCCGCACCTGCCAGGTCTGGAACCTGCGCCGGCCCGGCCCGTCCTTCGCCGAGGGCAAGCCCTGGCTGCTGCGCTTCTTCGACCGGATCCGGTTCCACCCCGTCTCGGCCGCGGAGCTGCTCGACTTCCGCGAGGACTTCGCCCGCGGAAAAGCCGAACTGAAGATCGAGCGCGGCGAATTCAGCCTGCGCGAATACGAGGCGTTCCTGGGGGCAAACGCCCAATCCATCGCCGCTTTCAGGGCCACGCAGCAGCAGGCTTTCGAGGCCGAGCGCCGGCGCTGGGCCGAGACCGGGGTGGTGCTGGATGCCGGGGCGCCCGACGCGCTGCAGGCAGTCGGTGCCGATCCGGTCCCGGCGGGCTGCATCGCGCTGCGCAGCCCGGCGCCCGGAAGTGTCTGGAAAGTCGACGTGGCGCCGGGCGCCGCGGTGCGCGCCGGCGACCGGCTGGTCACGGTCGAGTCGATGAAGATGGAGATCGGCGTCGATGCGCCCGGCGACGGCACGGTGGTGGAACTACGCTGTGCGGCCGGCCGGCCGGTGGCGCTGGGGCAGGTCCTGGTCGTAGTATCGACCGGGACGGCGGGACCGGCGTGAGCCGGGCATGGATGCGGCGCCGTCGATCCGCACTTCGCGACGCGCGTATGTACGATCCGGGCCGCTATGCGACGATCCGCGGCGAAGACGGCGCCCGATCCGGCGCCGGGGGGCATGAAGGGGGACGGACGATGTTCACACGACGCAAGCTTTTGGGAACGAGCCTGGCGCTGGCCAGCGCGCCGCTGATCGCCAGCGCGGTGCCGGCGGCGGCGCAGTCGGCCAATCTGAAGATCGCGATCGACAATTCGCCCAACAACATGGACCCGCTGAAGCACACGATCGCCAGCGAGTACATCTACGCCAACCTGGTCTTCAACGGCCTGACGCGGATGCGCGAGGACCTGGTGCTGGAGCCGGACTTGGCCGAGAGCTGGTCCTTCAGCGGCGACCTGAAGCAATGGACCTTCAAGCTCCGGTCCGGCGTGAAGTTCCACAACGGCCGCGTGTTCGAGGCTGCCGACGTGGTGACGGTGTTCCAGCGCGTGCTCGATCCGGCGAACGCCTCGCCGGCGCGCAGCAACTTCGACATGATCGAGAAGATCGAGGCGCCGGACGCGACCACGGCGGTCTTCACGCTCAAGTATCCCTATGGCGGCTTCGCCGACATCCTGTCCGACCGCCAGGTGAAAATCACGCCGCGCGACGCGCTGGGCGGCTTCGCGACCAAGCCCGTCGGCACCGGCCCGTTCACCTTCGTCAGCTACACGCCGGGCGACCGCATGGTCCTGGCGAAGAATCCGACCTACTTCGAGGCGGGGCTGCCGAAGGTCGCGGGCGTCGAGCTGCGCATCATCCCCGAGATGGCCGTTCGCCTCGCCGCGCTCGACGCCGGCGACGTCGACATCGTCTGGGACGTGCCGCTCGACCAGGTGAAGACGCTGCAGGGCAAGCCCAACATCAGGGCGGAGAGCGTGCCGACCCCGAGCTGGGACGCGGCGGTCATGAACAACGCCATCCCGCCGTTCAACGACAAGCGCGTGCGCAGGGCCTTCCACCTGGCGGTCGACAAGCGCGACGTCGCCGAGATCGCGCTGTTCGGGCAGGGCGAGCCGACGCACAGCCCGATCCCGCCCTCGCATCCCTTCTACGCCAAGGACATCCCGATCCCGAAGGCGGACCCGGCGGCGGCGAAGAAGCTCCTGGCCGAGGCCGGCCACCCCAATGGCATCAAGATCCAGCTCATCGTCCCGGTCGGCCGGCCGATCCGCGAGCGCGCGGGCGTGGCGATGCAGCAGCTCGCCAAGGCCGGCGGCTTCGACATCGAGATCAAGCGCGTGCCGTTCTCGAGCTTCGAGGCCGAGGTGCTGGGCAAGGCGCCGTTCTGGGTCGACGGCTTCTTCGGCCGTCCGACGATCGACACCTCGACCTATCCGTTCCTGCATACCGGCACGAGCTTCAACAACATCCTTTGGAAATACTCGAACCCCGAGGTCGACAAGGCGCTCTCGACCGCGCGGCAGACCGGCGACGTGGCGGAGCAGAAGAAGCAGTACCTGGCGATGCAGAAGGCGATGAGCGAGGATCCGCCGGGCTTCTTCTGCTACTCGGTCAACTTCGCCTGCGCCTACCGCCAGAGCGTGAAGGGGGTGAAGACCCACCCGTCGCGCTGGTTCGACCTGCGCAACGCGACGTTGGGCTAGCGGGCGTGGGCGGGTAGCGGCCGCCGAAAGGGGCGCGCGGTCTTGGCGGGGTACGTCGCGCGGCGGTTGCTGACGACGGTCGGGCTGTTGTGGGCGATGTCGGTGCTGATCTTCGGCATCGTCCACCTGCTGCCCGGCAATGTCGCCTACGCGATCCTGGGCGAGTTCGCGCTGCCCGACCAGGTGGCGCGGCTGGAGCAGCAGCTCGGCCTCAACGACCCGCTGGTTGTGCAGTACGGGCGCTGGCTCGGCGGCATGCTCAGGGGCGACTTCGGCCTGTCGCTGACCATGAACCGCCCGGCCATGCCGCTGATCCTCGACGCGCTTTCGCGCTCGGCGGTACTGGCCGGCATCAGCTTCGTGCTGGTCGCCGTCCTCGGCATCTGGCTCGGCATCCACGCCGCGACGCGCAAGGGCAGCCTCGCCGACCGCGTGCTGACCCTGGCGCAGTTCCTGTTCATCGCCGTGCCGGACTTCGTCTGGGCGATCCTGGCCGTGCTGCTCTTCGCTTCGTGGCTGCAATGGCTGCCGGCGACGGGCTACGCGCCGATGGGGCAGGTGGGGCTCTTCGGCTGGGCCGCGCACCTGCTGCTGCCGGTGACGGTGCTGACTTGCGGCCTGGTCTCGCACATCTCGCGCCTCACGCGCTCCTCGATGCTCGAGGTGCTGGACAGCCGCTACGTGCTCACCGCGCGCGCCAAGGGCCTGCCGGAGCGCCTCGTGCTCCGCCGCCACGCCCTGCCGAACGCGCTCCTGCCGGCGATCACCGTGCTGGCGATCGATGTCGGCATCCTGTTCGGCGGCATCGTGGTGGTCGAGCGCGTCTTCGCCTTCCCGGGCCTCGGGCGCCTCTTGATGTACGCGATCGAGAAGCACGACCTGCCGCTGCTGCAGGCGGCGATGATGGTGGTGAC